>JAEUQQ010000240.1 GCA_016789685.1 Acidobacteriota bacterium
TGCCGCTGACGGTGGCCCTGCGCGAGGCGTGACACCCGCCCTGGCGCACACGGGCCCCGCGGCGGTGTCCCGGCCAGGCGCGATTCCCTGGAATGGCCCGTTCCCGGCCAACCGGCCTGCTTCGTTTCGTCGGAGCTGGCCGGCGCAGCGCGCCGTAACCGTTACATGACGGACCCGGGCCCGGCGGCATGAGCAGAGCGCGGCTATAATGCCCCGTTCGCCTGCCTCCTGGGACTCCCGTGCGCCGACTCCTCACACTCATGTTCGCCCTCGCGGCGGTGGCGCCCGCCGCTACGGCCGGGGCGCAGCCGTTGCTCAGCCCGACCAACGGGGCCATCGCCGACGCCGCACCGGTGCCCGTGGCGCCCGAGGTCGAATCGCGCGATGCCGAGGGTCGAGTCACGGTGCGCGCGACACGGATCGCCACGCCGCTCGTCATCGATGGCCGGCTCGACGAGCAGTCGTATCGCGATGTCAGGTCGATGTCGAACTTCCTGCAGACCGAGCCGCAGGAAGGCGCACCGACGACCGAACGCACCGAGGTCTGGGTGTTCTTCGACGACGAGGCGATCTACGTCAGCGCGCGGTGCTGGCAGGATCCGTCGGTGCAACTCGTCGCCAACGACATGCGGCGCGACGGCCAGAACATCTTCCGCAACGACAACTTCGCGGTGATTTTCGACACGTTCCGCGACCGCCGCAACGGCCTGCTGTTCCAGACCACGCCTCTCGGCGCGGTCTCTGAGCAGCAGTCGACCGACGAAGGCGCCTCGTTCAACCGCGACTGGAACACCGTGTGGGATCTGCGCGTGACACGCGAGGCGCAGGCCTGGTACGTCGAGATGGCCATCCCGTTCAAGTCGCTGCGGTTTCCGGCTGGGCAGGAGCAGGTCTGGGGCATCAACTTCCGTCGCGTGATCCAGGGCAAGAGCGAGTACACCTACTTCACGCAGCTGCCGCGGTCGGCTGGTCCGCGCGCGCTCGCGCGCGTGTCGAAGGCCGCCACGCTCGTCGGCCTCGAGATCGGGCGCAAGCCCCGGCAACTCGAGATCAAGCCCTATGGCATCTCGACGCTCAACACCGACCGCGAGGCCGCGCCCCCGACCGCCAACGACTTCTCGGCCAAGGGCGGCCTCGACCTCAAGGCGGGTATCGGGCCACTGACGGCCGACTTCACGCTGTTCACCGATTTCGCGCAGGTCGAGGAAGACGAGGCGCAGGTCAACCTCACGCGCTTCAGCCTGTTCAACCCCGAGAAGCGCGAGTTCTTCCTCGAAGGGCAGGGGATCTTCGCGTTTGGCGGCGTGCCGCTCGGCCGTCAACCCGGCGGGGGTGGCCCACCCGTCGCGCCAATCATCTTCTTCAGCCGCAAGGTGGGTGTCGCCGACGACAGCCCCGTCGACATCATCGCTGGCGGCCGCGTCACGGGTCGTGTCGGCGCGTGGACGGTCGGCGCCCTGCAGATTCGCCAGGACGCCGGCGGCATCGAGACACCGCTGCCAACCACCGACTTCACGGCGGTGCGCGTGAGGCGCGACATCCTGAGCCGATCGAGCATCGGCATGATCTACACCCGGCGTTCACCCAACGACCTGGGGGCCGACGTCAACCAGGTCGGCGGCATCGACGGGTACTTCCCGCTCTCGCAGGACCTGACGATCAACGCCTATCTCGCCGCGTCGACAAGGGGGCAGGGCTCGCGTGCCGATGCCCTCAGCTACCGTGGACGCCTCGAATACGCGGCCGATCGCTATGGCCTGCAACTCGAGCACCTCGTGGTCGGCGACGACTTCAGCCCGCAGGCTGGCCTGCTGCGCCGCGAGGACTTCCAGCGGAGCTTCGTCGAGGGGCGCATCAGCCGGCGCCCGAAGAGCACGTGGCTCCGGCGGTGGAGCCTGCAGGGCAACATCGACTACATCACCAACAACGAGCGCGACCTCGAGAGCCACGTCGACCAGGCCAACGTGCAGTTCGAGATGACCAACGGCGACGAGTTCGAGGTGCAGGGCGAGCGTTCACGCGAGGTCATCGACGAAGCGTTCGACCTGACCGACACCGAGATGATCGGTGTCGGCGACTACAGTTTCGGCAATGTGCGCGCGAGCTATCGGCTCGGCCCGCGCCATCGAGTCACCGGCGAGGTCGGCGGTTCGGCAGGCACGTTCTACAGCGGGACCATCCGCGAGGCCTTCTACCGCGGCCGCGTCGAGTTGACGCGGTTCGTCTCGCTCGAGCCCAACCTGTCGTTCAACTGGATCGAACTGCCCGACCGCGACCCGTTCACGATCAACGTGGCGGGCGTGCGCACCACGTGGACCATCACGCCTCGTGCGGTCGCCAGCGCCCTGCTGCAGTACAGCTCCGGTTCGGGCGACTTCGGCGGCAGCGCGCGGCTGCGGTGGGAGTACCGCCCAGGCAGCGAGATCTTCGTCGTCTACTCGGAAGGCCGCGACACCGTCATGCGTGGCACGCCCCTGCTCAACCGCACCTTCGCCGTGAAGATGACGCGACTGCTACGATTCTGAGGATGCCTACGCCAGGAGGCCCCGGCGAATCCCCATCCTCCCCTGGCCGACAGCCCGAGCGAGGGCCGCATCTCGGAGGATTGCCCCGGACCTTCCTGC
>JAEUQQ010000244.1 GCA_016789685.1 Acidobacteriota bacterium
CCGCCGCCGGCGCTGGCGGCCTCGAGCTTGACGAGCGCGTGCTGCGTGAACGGCAGGCCGGCCTGGAACGCCTCGTCGGCGCCGGCACCGTTGTGCGAAAGATCGGCGAGGGCGACGAGGCTCCACTGCCGCCCGACCGACACGTTGGCGCGCAGCAGGTGACGACCACGCACCGAGTAGAGGGGATCGCGAAACAGCCCCGTCTCATGGAACACACGGTTGCTCGGGCTGATCAACTCGGCCGGGCCCCACTGGAAGTTCTGCAGGCCGTACGACACCGCCAGCACATCGAGCGGACGCCACGTCGCGAAGGCCTCGGCGAACTGCGCATCGGCATCACGGGCACCCGACGCAGGGCGGCCCGACGGCGTGACGCGCTCGAGCGTTGCGCGCAGGCGCGGGCGCACGACAACCGACAGCCGGGGGCCGGCTTCGAGCCTGAGGTTGCCACGGACGTCGAGCATCCCGATGGTCTCGGGAATCTCCACGACGCGATTTCCGGGATTGACGGGGCTGTCGGCGGCGACGACGCTGCGCCCTGCGCCGATGATCTCGACGTTCCACCTCAACGAGATCGGCGATGGCGCGGCGTCCTGTGCGGTCGCGGGGGCCGCGGCCAGCAGGCATGCGCATGCGCACCACGCGGTCGCGTGTCGTGACATGCCACGATGATGGCCCAGATTCGGGTGCGGCGTCGCGTCGCGCGCCCCGGGGCGCGTCGCGGCGGCTCATCGTCGAGTGCGCTCCGGGTTACACTTCCACGCAATGAACCGCACGACCCTGTCACTGGCCCTGGCGTCGGCTCTCGCGCTGACGCTGACCCTCGACGCGCAGACTCGGCGACCGGCGCCGGCGCGCCCCGCCGCCCCCGCTGCCGCGAAGACCGAGCGCGCGGTGCCGTTCCGCGCGGGCGAAGTGCTCACCTACGACGTGTCGTGGTCGAGTTACCTGACTGCCGGCGTGGCGACGTTCACGGTGCGCGAGAAGAAAGCGTCGTTTGGCTCGACGGCCTACCACGTGGTGGCCGAGGGGCGTCCGACGCCGCTGCTCGCGAAGCTCTACACGCTCTACTACAAGGCCGACTCGCTGCTCGACGCCTACTCCCTCCTGCCGCAGCGTGGCTCGGTGCTCAGCGACGAAGGCGGCCGCAAGCGCCTCAAGACGACGAGCTTCAACCAGGGGGCACGGACGGCGACCTACGAGGTGCAGACGGCGACCCTGGTGAAGAAGCCCGTGGCGCTCTCGCCATTCACGCAGGATGCGCTGTCGGCCATCTACGTGCTGCGTGCGATTCCGCTGAAGCCTGGCGCAGCGATGTCGATGCCGGTGAGCGACAGCGGAAAGATGTACAAGGTCAACGTGCGTATCGGCAACCTCGAACCCGTGAAGACGGGCATCGGCACGGTGAACGCGTACCGCATCACGCCCACGATCACCGACCTGCAGGGCAAGCCGCAGAACACGCGCGGCCTTGCGCTCTGGATCTCAGACGATGCCCGCCGCCTCCCGGTGAAGATGCAGGCCGAAGTCGCCGTCGGCAGTTTCAATCTGACGCTGAGCGCTGCGCGCGGCGGGAACTGACGGTGGTCGGCCGCGCTGCGCGTACAGGCTCAAACCCGAGCGCTGCGCGCGGCGGGAACTGACGCTGCGCCGCCGCGCTGCGCGTACAGGCTCAAACCCGGGGGCTCCGCACGGCGGGAACTGACGATGCGCCGCCGCGCTACGCGTACAGGCTCACACCCGAGGGCTCCGCGCGGCGGGAACTGACGGTGCGCCGCTGCGCTGCGCGTACAGGCTCACACCCGAGTGCTCCGCGCGGCGGGAACTGACGCTGGGCCGCCGCGCTTCGCGTACAGGCTCACACCCGGGGGCTTCGCGCGGCGGGAACTGACGGTGCGCCGCCGCGCTTCGCGTACAGGCTTAGCCCGGACTATTCACGACGGTCCTGACAT
>JAEUQQ010000253.1 GCA_016789685.1 Acidobacteriota bacterium
AGCACGTCGCCGTCGGCGACGACGTATTCCTTGCCTTCCCTCCGGTAGAGTCCCCTGTCTCGTGCGGCAGCGATCGAGCCGCAGGCGACGAGGTCATCGTATGCGACGGTCTCGGCCTTGATGAAACCGCGCTCGAAGTCGCTGTGGATGACGCCCGCGGCCTTCGGCGCGGTGTCGCCGTGGTGGATCGTCCATGCGCGCACTTCCTTCTCGCCGGCGGTGAAGTAGGTGTGCAGACCGAGCAGGTGATAGGTGGCGCGGATGAGCGCGCCGATGCCGCTCTCGGGCACGCCGAGTTCGGCGAGGAAGGCTCGCGCCTCGTCGGGTTCGAGGTCGACGAGGTCGCTCTCGATCTGCGCGCTGATCACGACGGCCTCGCACGACAGGTGCGTCTCGACGTACTCGCGGACCTTGACGACGTACGGGTTCGTGTCGGCCGAGGCCATCTCTTCTTCGCGCACGTTACAGGCGAAGATGGTCGGCTTGTCGGTGAGCAGGAAGAAGGGCTGCGAGACGGCGCGCTCGTCGTCGGTGAGGGCGACCGTCAACGCAGGCCGGCCCGCGTCGAGCGCGGCCTCGATCTTTGCAAGAACGCCATCCTCGCCGGCGGCGGTCTTGTCGCCGCGCTTGACCTCTCGCGCGATGCGCTCGCGCCGCTTCCGCACCGAGTCGAGGTCGGCGAGCATCAGTTCGGTGTTGATGATCTCGATGTCCCGCACGGGATCGACGCTGCCGGCCACGTGGTGGATGTCGTCGTGCTCGAAGCAGCGTACGACCTGCACGACGGCATCGACCTCGCGGATGTGCGTGAGGAACTTGTTGCCCAGGCCCTCGCCCTGGCTGGCGCCCTTGACGAGGCCGGCGATGTCGACGAACTCGATCGCGGCGGGGATGACGACACCGGTCTTGGCGATGCGCTGGAGTTCGTACAGCCGCGCGTCGGGCACGGTGACGATGCCGACGTTGGGATCGATGGTGCAGAAAGGATAGTTCGCGGCTTCGGCCTTGCGCGTGCGTGTGACCGCGTTGAACAGCGTGGACTTGCCCACGTTGGGCAGCCCGACGATACCGGCTCTGAGCATGATGCCTCGGGAATCACCCGCACGGCACGGCTGCCGGCAGGGAACATGACCCCCCAGAATACGCTGGCCGCGGCGCGTGCGCCAAACCGCCGCCGCAGCGGGAGCTCCGACACGGCATCCGGGCTCGCCGGCGACACCGCTACTTCCGCACCACCTCGCGCTCGCTCAGCAGGCCGTCCACGTAGGTGTAGATCACCTCGGTCCGACGCGCGCGGGCGAGATCGGCCGGCTCGAACTCCTCCGGATGGGCGATATAGGCCGGCATCGTCACGACCAGGCGATCGCCCTCGACCTTGGCGCGATAGCTGTCAGAGCAGGTGCCAAACGCCTCCGAGAGCACGACGGGTGACTTCACGCGGAGCGCCCGGAACGTGCCCGGGCAGGCGATGCCACCCGACGAGACGTAGACGAGCACGAAATCCTGCCGCTTGCCCTTGATCAGCGGCGACAGGTAGATCGGTGCACCCTCGTTCTCGACGAGTCGTCTGCCGTTCAGCACCAGCGCGTAGTCCTGCCTGACCTCGTCGCGTTCGACGACGAACTCGCCCACCACCGTCGGCACCGACGTTTCGAGGGCGACGTCGCTGCCGGCCGGCTGCCGCGCCGGCAGCGCGGCTGCCCCGAGCGCGATGCCGAAGGCCACCAGCACCGGGGCCATCCGCACCAGCAGCCGCGCCGTGCTCGTCGTTCCCTGCATCCCGCCGGTCACAGGTCCATCCCCATCAGCAGCAACTCCGTCGTCTCATCCGGCATGGTGATGCGGCGCTCGGTGCGGAACCCGGCGCGCTCGAGCAGCCCCACAGAGCGCCCATTGGCCGGGTCGACGATGGCGGCCAGCCGCGTGAGGCCGTGCACGTCGATCGCGAGCGACAGGACGGCGTCGAGCGCCTCGCGGGCATACCCGTGACCGCGGAAGGCAGGCAGGAAGGCGAAGCCGACGTCGGGGTCCTCGAGGGCGTCGCGTTTCAGGATGCCACACATGCCCGCCTTCTCGCCGGTCGCGCGCACGGTGACGAGATAGAGGCCGAAGCCGTGCGCCGCATACATCGCCTGCGGACCGCGCGCGATGTAGT
>JAEUQQ010000279.1 GCA_016789685.1 Acidobacteriota bacterium
AGGGCAAGCTCCTGTTCTTCCGGAGCACGAACCTCGAGTTCACCAACGAGCACCGCCTCCGCCTGATCGACAACAACATCCGCCGCGTCTACGTGCGGGCGCAGGAACAGCGCAAGTACCAGCAGTACCTCGAACAGCACCTGCCCGAGGTGCTCGCCAACCCGGAAATCGCGCCCACCAAGAAGGCCGACCTGCTCTACACCGTGTCGTCGCAGGTCGTGAAAGACTGCCTCGACGAGCCGCGTGCGGCCACCATCGTGCCGCGCACCCGGAAGATGGCTGAGGGCACCGTCGACTTCGTCCTGCGCAGCGAGCAGTCGCTCGGCCAGTTGGCGACGCTCATGGCCACCGACTACTACACGTACACGCACTCGATCAACGTCGCGGTGTTCGCGGTGGCGCTGGCCCACAAGCTGGGGCTGTCGCGCGACGAGGTCAACGAGTTCGCGCTCGGGGCGCTGTTGCACGACCTCGGCAAGAGTGAGGTGCCCGTCGAGATCCTCAACAAGCGCGGTCCGCTCGACAACGAGGAGATGCTCAAGGTTCGCGAGCACGTCGTGATCGGCGAGCGCCTGCTGCGCGGGAACGGACGCCTCGGCGCCGTCGCGATGCTTGCGGTCAAGCAGCATCACGAGAAGATCGACGGGACCGGCTACCCGCGCGGCCTGGCGACCGAGCAGGTGCACCTGTTCGGCCGGATTGCCGCCATCGCCGACTGCTTCGACGCGATGACCACGAACCGGTCGTACCAGCAGGCGATGACCGCCTACGACGCGCTGCACCTCATGAAGACCCGGTTGTCGCCGCAGTTCGACCAGGGGCTGCTCGAGACGTTCATCCGGATGCTCCGCGCGCCCGAGGCGCCCCGCAAGATCAACGGCATCTGACGAGGCCGGGACCTGCCACCGGAATCCTGCGGACGTTCGGGCGGCACTTGTATTAGCATGCCCGGTCATGACTCAAGATGAAATCGTCGCCCTCACCAAGCGCCACACCATCTTCGAGTGGTCGGTGCAGTCGAAGATGGACCCCATTCCCGTGGCCCGGTCGAAGGGCGTGTACTTCTATTCGCCCGACGGCAAGCGGTACCTCGACTTCAACTCCCAGTTGATGTGCGTGAACATCGGCCATGGCGACGAGCGCGTCGTCAAGGCGATCAGCGACCACGTCGCGCAACTGTCGTTTGCCAACCCGTTCATGGCCACCGAGGCGCGGGCCCGGCTCGGCGCAAAGCTGGCCGAGATCACGCCTGGCGACATCGACACGTTCTTCTTCACCAACGGCGGGGCCGAGGCCAACGAGAACGCCATCAAGATCGCGCGCCACTTCACGGGGCGGCACAAGCTGCTCGCGCGCTACCGCTCGTACCATGGTGGCACGGCCGGCGCCATCACCCTGACCGGCGATCCGCGGCGCTGGTTCGCCGAGCCGGGGTTCTCGGGGGTCGTGCACGTGCTCGATCCGTACCACGGCATCCAGCGTGGCTGGGACGATGCGCAGGCGGCCCTGCAGAACCTCGAGGAGGTCATCCAGCTCGAAGGGCCGGGCACCATTGCGGCCTTCTTCCTCGAATCGGTCACGGGCACCAACGGCATCCTGGTGCCGCCCGATGGCTACATGCAGGGCGTGCGCGCGCTGTGCGACAAGTACGGCATCCTCATGGTCGCCGACGAGGTGATGGCCGGCTTCGGCCGCACCGGCAAGTGGTTTGCCATCGACCATTGGGACGTCGTACCCGACCTCATCGTGATGGCCAAGGGCCTGACGAGTGCGTACGTGCCCCTCGGCGCGGTCGGCATGCGCCACCACATCGCGGAGTTCTTCCGCGACCGCGTGTTCCCGGGCGGACTGACCTACAACTCGCACCCGCTCGGCTGTGCGGCGGCGCTGGCGACGATCGCCG
Organism: Acidobacteriota bacterium; assembly: GCA_016789685.1. Classification (GTDB taxonomy): domain Bacteria; phylum Acidobacteriota; class Vicinamibacteria; order Vicinamibacterales; family JAFNAJ01; genus JAEUQQ01. The sequence continues at coordinate 1,904 of JAEUQQ010000279.1, forward strand.
TATACGAGGATGACCACCTGATCGAGCGCGCCGCGACGATGGGCGAAGTCATGCGCGGCATGATGCAGGCACTCGGGGACCGGCACCCGTCGGTCGGCGCCACCCGCAACATCGGCCTGTTCGGCATCGTCGAGCTGATCCGGAACCGCGCCACGCGCGAGCCGATGGCGCCCTTCAACGGCACCTCGCCCGAGATGCAGCAGGTCTCGGCGTTCTTCCGCGAACACGGGCTGTACACGATGGTGCGCTGGAACGCCTTCTACACCAATCCGCCGCTCACCATCACCGAGGGCGAACTGCGCGAGGGTTTCGACATCATCGACAAGGCGCTCGAGATCGCCGACCGCGCGGTCGTGTAGGGGGCAGAGGCCCTGACCGGGACGCTCAGGCGTCCCGGTCAAAGCGGTGCCGGAACCTCGGCCTACAGCCTGAACAGGTAGCTCACCTTCATGAAGAAGCCGTCGCGCTGACGGGCGAGTTCGCCGCGCCGGCGCGATGGGCCGTCGACACTGACGCCTGAGTATCCCGCAAAGAACACCGTCCCTGGCGTCGGCTGGTACGAAAAGAGCAGGTCGCCCCGCACCTGGCGGCGGCGCTCGCCGTATGCCCGCTCGTAGGCGCCGGTCGCCGGGTTCCGGATCACGATCGGGAGGTTCGTTCGCGAGTCGTCGCGCAGGTCGTCCTGCCGGTTGTCGTCGTACTCGAGGACCCCGCGCAGGAAGATGGCGCGTGTCAGCTGGTACTCGAGGCGGGCCCGGGGAATCTGGCGGAGCCCGACGGTCGATCCATCCGTGCGCCGCACGAACGACTGCAACTGGTAGCGCAGGTCGAGGCGCGCCTGCTGTGTCGGCCTCCAGAGCACGCTCATGTCGGCGAACACGATGTCGGCCGACGCCCATTCGAAGAAGTTCTCGTCCTTGCCCCACAGCACGAACCCGCTCGCCGAGAGCCCCCGCCACTGCGGCGTGTCGATCGACGCCACGAAGTCGAGATTCGGCAGGCGCGGCGTGCCGACGAACGGGCGGACCACGTCGCCCGTCGGCGTCGACTCGAGCAGGCCGTAGTCGGCGTAGAGCGGCGCGTCGTAGCCGAACGTCTCGATGAGCACCGAGCCGCCGAGGCCCCAGCCGCCACGCAGCGTCACGTTGTTGTTGAGGTGCAGCTTGCGATCCTGCGCAGGGCGCCCCTTGACGAACGCGTCGTACGGCCACGTGTAGTCGATCGTCACGTCGCTGGTGGCCCGCTCCCACCAGCCCTTCTCCTTGCCGTAGAACGTGACCTGGTTCACGGCGCGTGCCTGCGCGAGGTTGCCGCGGCCGATGAACCCCGTGGCCGTCCTGAAGTCCTCGTCGATCCCCGAGACGCGGTAGGTGAACCCGTACCGGCGGCCGCTGCGCGAGGCGGTGACGTTCCACAGCGGGCCACTCTCGGTCGTGCCATCACGCGCGGTCCGGCTGACGACCGCCTGGGCCTGCAGGGCGTAGATGTCGCGGAAGACGAGGCGCGTATCGCCACCGACCACGCGGTTCGAGGCGGCGCCATCGCGGCGCTCGGTGTATATCGCCGCGATCTTCGAGCCGCGTCCCACGTCGCGGGCGACGCGGGCGACGGCGAACCACGGGTGGTCATCGCCGGTCACCGAGGTCGAGGCATCGTCGATGGCCGCCAGGACGCCGAGCGTCGTGCCGGCCGCCTTGCCCGTGAGCTTGGCCGCCGCGACGGGTTCGGCGATGCGACGCGTGTAGATCAGGTTGCTGGGCGTCGCGAAGAACTCCGAGCCCTCGAGGAAGAACGGACGCTTCTCGGCGAAGAACAAGGCCGACCGCGGATCAAAGGTGAATTGCCCGGCATCGGCCTCGACCTGCGAGAAGTCGGGATTCACCGTGCCGTTCAGCGTGAGGTTCGGCGTGATGCCCCAGCGGACGTTGAGACCACCCTCGGGCCGTGACGCGTCGTACGCCCACGCGCCGTCGGCCGCGCGCCCGCCGTCGGCCTTGCCGGTGATGACGGGGTTGATATCGAGCACCAGGCCGCGCCTCAGGTCGCGCAGGTCGGTGAGCGTGCCCGCCTGCGACAGGAACGACGCGGCGCTGCGCTTCGCCGGCATCCACGAGTCTTCGTAGCCCGTCGCCTGCACGCGACGCAGGATGTGCAACCCCCAGTCCTGTGTGTCGGTGCCCTGGTAGCGCAGGCTCTTGAACGGGATGCGCACCTCGACGACGAACCCAGCCTCGGTGAGGCGGCCCCGCGACTGGAACACGAAGTCGGGGTTGAGGTCGGGCGGTTCACGGCCGACCGCAATGCCCGAGAAGCCGCCCCCGGTCTGACGCGTGCCCTCGACACTTGTGCCATCGAGTTGCGCGCCGAGCGGGTTCACGCCGAACACGAGAGCCTGCCGGCCGTCGTTGAACGTGTTGAGGAAGATCAGGACGTGGTCGTCGCTGTCGATCTTGTCGCGGTCGGCGAGCGTGGCCCGCACGCTGCCAGGCGGCGCGTCGGCCTCGATGCCGAAGTGGATGGCCGTCGGCGAGTACCACACGCGGACCCGCGTCGCGAGTTCGGCGGCCCGGTCATCGACAGGCGCGTACTGCGAGAAGCCCTCGAGCACGGCCGCATCGGCCCACGGAGCCTCGTCGAGCACGCCATCGACGGCGATGGTTG
>JAEUQQ010000283.1 GCA_016789685.1 Acidobacteriota bacterium
CCCGCTCCCATCGTCGGTCTGCACGACGAGATCCGGCACCTCGGGGGCGACGCGCTGCAACGGGAGCCAGTCCGACACGGTGCCCCCACTCGGCGCGTCGAGCTGCCACAACGTCGTGCCCATCGCGAGGTCCGTCGCGGCAACGACCGTCACGGTCGCCTCCGCGGTCCGCGTCCCGACGGTGGCCGTCACCGTCACCGTGCCCGGGCCGACGGCGGTGAGCGTGCCGGCCTCGGCGTCGATCGTGACGACATCGGTGTCGCTGCTTGTCCACGTCACGTCCTCCGCAGCTTCTGCGGTGAACGCGTTCGTCGCCTGCAGCCCCGACACCTGCCCCACCAGCAGCGTGCGCTGATCGGGCGTGATGCGCAACGTCGTCGGCGTCCCGGTGCGCGTGACCATCACGCCCGCCGACGCCTGGCCACCGGTGACGTCGAGCGCGTGGACGACGACCGCGGTGCGCCCCGGCGGCAGCAGCACGTCGCAACTCCACGCATCAGCCTCCCGCGTCGCCGCCACGCCGTTGCAGGTCACCGAGGCGACGCCCGACAGCGCATCGCTCACGGTGCCGGTCAGCGTCAGTGACGGGGCAGCCGTCGTCACGGCGGCCTCGGTCGGGCTCGTCACGGCGAGTACCGGGGGCGTGAGGTCAATCGAGAGCGTCCGCGTGTCCGTCGCAGGCGCACGCGTGCCCGAGGTGGCGCTCCGCGTCACGACCTGATCGACACCTTCACTCGCCGTCTCGACCGGCTCTGGACAGCTGTCCGCGTGCGTGCAGACGTACGACACCGTCACGGGGGTGAAGTTCCATTCGGCGGCGTTGGGCGCCGGGGAGACGGCGGCGGAAATCGTCGGCGGCGTGGGGTCGATCGTGTAGCTGGCGGTCATGACGACGCTGGTCGTCCACTCGGCCCGCTCCGCCACGGCGCGCAGGGTGCCGCTCGTCGCCACGTCGAGCGGGGCGGCGTACACGCTCCACGACGATATCGGGAGGTCGGGGTCGGGATCCCAGGTGTAGCGGAGGGTGGTGCCCGGGTCGGCCGTGAGCGTCACGGGCTGGGCCGCGGTGTAGCGCCCGCCGGCGGGATCGGCTACGGGCGGGGCGAGCAGGCCGTAGTTGAACGCGAACGTCGCGGTCGTCACGGCACTGGGCGCCCAGTCGGCGGTAAAGGCCCGCGCCGTGACCGTCAGCGTGCTCGACAGCGTGAGCGGTGAGGTGTACAGCAGGGACGTGTCCAGCGGTGTGCTGCCGTCGAGCGTGTAGCGCACGACGGCGCCCGGCGTCTCGGTGGCCAGGGTGAGGGTCTGCGGCGTCGCGTAGGTCCCCGCGCCCGGCGTGATGGCCGGCGCCGCCGGCTGCAGGGTATAGACCGCAGTGGTGACGGGACTCGGGGCCAGCCCCGTCTTCCACGCGCGCGCCCGCACCGTGGTCGGCACGAGCACGGGCAGTGGCACGCCCGTCGTGAACGTCGGGTCGGCCGTCGTGGGCTCGCGGTCGTCGGTGGTGTAGTGGACGGTCGCGCCCGGCGTCGGCGTGCGCATCGTCAGCGCCTGCGCCACGTGATACGTGCCGCCGCTGGGTGAGAGTACCGGCGCCACGACGCCCCACGTGAAGTCCGGGCCGGCGATCGGCGCCGGCGTCGAGACGGACGTCTGGGTCCCATCACCGAGTTGGCCCTGCGCGTTCCCGCCCCAGGTCCACACGCTGTCGTCGGGGCCCAGGGCGACGCTGTGCAGCGCGCCCCCGGCCACCGTGACGGCCGCCGGCACCGCGGTCACCGTGACGGGCACGAGGCGACGCGTCACCGTGCCGTCGCCGAGTTGGCCGCTCGGGTTGTCGCCCCAGGCCTGCACCTGGCCATTGTCGAGCACGACCAGCGTGTGCGCATCGCCACCCGCCACGCGTGCGGCCCCGGTCACCGCCGTGATCAGCACCGGCACCGTCCGATAGGTCGTCGTCCCGTCGCCAAGCTGTCCCGCGGTGTTGCTACCCCACGTCCAGACCTGCCCCGTGCCCGTGCGCGCGACCGAGTGCCGCGCGCCGCCGGCCACCTGGGTCACGTTCGTCAGCCCATTCACGAGCACGGGGCTCACGCGACGCGTGGTCGTGGTGTCGCCGAGTTGCCCGTAGCTGTTCAACCCCCAGGCCGACACCGTGCCGTCGGCATGCACGGCCAACGTGTGCGTCCCCCCGGCTCCGATCGCCACAATGTCGGTGAGGCCCGGCAGGAGTACCGGACTCAGGCGGCGCGTCGTCGTGCCGTCGCCGAGTTGGCCCTGCGTGTTGGCGCCCCATGTCCAGACCTGCCCGGCGCTCGACAGGGCCACGCCGTGCAACTCACCGGCGGCGACCGCGACGATGCCGCTCAGCCCAGGCACCATCGTCGGGAGCGAACGGGCGGTCTGGGTGCCATCGCCCAGCTGCCCCTGCGCGTTGGCGCCCCACGCCACCACCGTCCCGTCGGCGCGCACCGCCAGGCTGAAGTAACTGCCCGCCGCCACCGAGCGCAACACGCCGGTGAGACCCGCGACCGCCACCGGCGTCGTCCGTCGGGTCGTCGTGCCGTCACCGAGTTGTCCCGAACTGTTCTCGCCGACCGCCCACACCGTGCCGTCGGCGCGCAGCACGATCGAATGCGAGGTGCCGGCGGCGACCGCCCCCGGCGTGAACGCGTCGGTCAACGTGTACGTCGCGCTGACCACCGGGCTGGGCGTGTAGCCCGTCTTCCACGCGGCGACGGTGAGGGTCACCTCCGCCAGCGGCAGCGCCGCACCGGACGTCCACGGGGGCGAAGTCGTGGTCGGCGAGCTGCCATCGAGCGTGTAGCGCAGCGTCGCGCCCGGCGTCTCGCACAGGATCGTCACGGCCTGTCCCGGTGCGTAGCTCCCCGCGGGCAGGCTCAGGGTCGGGCTCGCGACCGCCAGCGTGTACACAGCGGTGGTTGTCCCGCTCGCCGTCCAGTCGGGATGAAACGCCCGCGCCTTCACGGTCGTCGACGCCGAGACGTGGAAGGGCGCGGTGTACAGCGTCGACGACGTGGTCGGCGTGCTGCCGTTGGTCGTGTAGCGCAGCGTGGCACCCGCAGGACCCTGCAGGGAGATGGACTGATCCGTGGCGTACGTGCCTGCGGCTGGCGCGATCGTCGGCGCGTCGAGCGCGCCGTAGATCATCGTGTACGTCCGGGTCACCGTCGTGCTCGGCGTCCAGCCCTCGCGGAAGGCCTTCGCCTTCACGGTCTGCGTCGTCGCGATGGGCACGGGCGCCTCGTACAGCATCGACGTCTCGGTAGGCTCGCTGCCATCGTGCGTCATGCGCACATCGGCGGGCGAGACCGCCTCGGTGACGGTGATCGTGGGCGGAGACGTGAACGTCCCACTGAGCGGCGTGACGACCGGCGCCGGCAACACCAGCGTGTACGTCGCCGAGGTCTCGAGGCTCGCGGGCTGGCCGGGTGCCACGGCGAACGCGCGCACGGTGCGCGAGCGATCGACGACCACCGTGCCGCCCGACGCCACCGAGGCCGACGACAGAGTCGGCACGGTGCCATCGATCGTGTAGTAGATCGTGCTGCTGGGCGTCATGCTCGACAGCGTGACCGTCTGCACGGAGGAGTAGGTACCGCCGTCCGGGCTGAGCAGGGGGCGTCCCGTGAGCCACACGCCGCCAGCGCCCGCGAGGAGCGCCGGTGACAGGAGATCGTGGTCCGCGCCGTCGCCGAGCCCACCTGCTCCGCCCCAGCCGTACAGCGTGCCGTCCGCCGTGGCCGCGAACACCTGCCGCATGCCCGCCCCGATGCGCGTGATGCCGGCCACGCCGGCGACCGACGTGAGCGTGAGCACGGAGGCGCCCGTCGTGCCGTTCCCCTGGGCCCCATCGACGTTCGAGCCGCACGTGGCGACGGTGCCGTCCGCACGTCTCGCCACCGAGAAGGTATCACCCGCTGCGACCGACGCGACCGTCGTCGCGCCGAGCATGGCGACCGGCGACAGGCGGGTCGTCGTCGTGCCATCGCCCAGCTGCCCGCCGGCATTGGCGCCCCAGCTCCAGACGGTGCCATCGGCGCGCCGCGCGAGACCGTGTGCACCACCGGCCGCAATGGCGGTGACGTCGGTCAGCGTCCCGACGCGGACCGGGGTCAGACGCGCGGTCGTGGTGCCGTCGCCCAACTGACCCTGGTCGTTCTCACCCCATGCCCAGACGGTCCCGTCACTCGTCAGCGCGAGCGAATGGTCTCGGGCCGCGGCGATCTGCACCACATCCGTCAAACCGGCCACCGCCGTCGGCGTGAGGCGCGTCGTGCTGCTGCCGTCACCGAGTTGCCCGGAGCCATTGGCACCCCACGCATACACCACACCGCTCTGCGTGAGCGCGAGCGAATGCAGGCCCCCAGCCGCGACCGCCACGACGTTGCTGAGCGCGCCGACGACGACCGGCGCGTGCCGATCGAACGGCGTGCCGTCGCCCACCTGTCCGCTCGCGTTGTAGCCCCAGCTCCACACGAGACCGCCGCCGTCGACGGCGATCGTGTGATACATCCCCGCCGCGACGTCCCCCGCGCCCGTCAGCACCAACACGCGCGTGCGACGAGTTTGTACGGTGCCGTCGCCGAGTTGGCCGTTCCCGTTGCCACCGGCGGTCCAGACGCCGCCTCCGGCGTCACGAATCACGGTGTGGGATGCACCACCGCCCGCGAGGTCATTCGCATCCGCGGGCGACGGCACGCACCATACCGATACGACGACGAGCGGCACGAGCACACGAGCAAGACCGGAGAGACGCATGCACACCTCGACCGCGGAACGGACAGGGGACGTCACGCGGAGGGTGGGGGGCAGGAGGACCGTCGGGCCACGGCGCTCCGACGGCAGGTGCCGTCACGGGCTGCAAGTCGTGCGCCGAACGCGTGACCTCGTGAGCGGGCAGTGAAATCACGCAATCACAGTTTCGTCATGCTGGACGGCCGTCGAATCGCGTAGATGAGGTGGCGGCATTCCGACGAAGTGACTCGGCAGAGTGTGACTCACTGAACGACGAAGTCAGACCACTTCGACGTGCGTCGTAGAGCGAACCTGTAGAGTAGCCAGTGAACGGGTGTGTCCGACCGGAAACACCCGTTGTCATTCACTGGCACCGAATCGCTCCGATGTCCCGCCCACCTGGAATTGGCGCCGGGTTCCCCCTCGCTATCACGAATTGGGGTCTGACCCCAATTCCGTGTAGTTCTTACAAATCGTCAACGGGGGGAGGCAGGCGCGACAGAGTGAACAGGGCCCCCAGGGTCACGGCACCGGCGATGGCGATGGCGGCGGCCGAGGGCGTCGGCGACGACTGGTCGATGCCGACAAGACGCGCGAGATCGGGGCGCTGCGCGAGCGTGGCGACGATGCCGTTGTTGAGCGCGTGGATGATGATGCTGGCCACCAGCGAGCGCGTCTGCCACGCGACGTACGCCAGGATGATGCCCAGCAGCAGCGTCGGCAGCAGCCGGTAGATCGACGCGTGCGCCACGCCGAACAGGACGGCGGATCCGAGAATCGCCGGCCATCGCCCCAGCGTGCGGAAGCCCGACAGCACGAACCCGCGGAACAGGCTCTCTTCGCAGATCGCCGGCGTCACGGCCAGCACCAGCCACACCACCCACAGGGGCTGGGGCGTGTCGCCAAGCTGGATGAAGCGCTCCATCGCCTTCGTCAGCGACTCGGGCGGTGGCATGAGCCTGACCGTGAGCCCCGACACCGCCATCCACGCCGTGGCCCCGACCGCGACCGCACACACGGTGCCGATGACGTTCGGCATCCGGAGCCGCAGCGTCTCGCGCACGTTGAAGCCGAGGAGCAGCAGCGTAGCCATCGTCGGCAGCAGGAACAGCCCGTACTGCGTCGCCAGCAGGATGGTGATGATGCCGCGATCCTGCAGCGACAGGCTGACGTAGAACCCCAGCACGATGGCGACGGCAAACACCACGATCGCGATCGAGGGCGAGGGAACGCCGCCGTGCCGGCGCTCGAGGCCGAGCAGCGCCCGCGCCGACTCCTTGCCCCCGAGCAGGACCTGCTCGCGATCGAACACGCGCGCCGCCAGCAGCAGCGCGAGCATGGCGTAGAGCCCAGACGAGGCGAGGACGAGGAACATCAGCTCGCCGCGGGCCTCGCCCGCGAGCAGCGACTTCACCAGCAGCGCGATGTTGATCATCGGCACGAACGCCGTCCACGCGTCGAGTTCGACCGAGGGCAGCATCGTGATGCCCGCAGGCAGCGCGAGGAACATGTAGACCGGCGTGAGGAAGTTCTGGCCGTCCTTGAAGTCCTTGGCAAACGCGGCAATCGCCACGAACAGCGCCGCGACGGTGAGCGTGATCGGCAGCAGCATCACCGCCGTCAGCACGAAGGTGGACGGCGGCACGGCCGTCGCACCCGCGGGCAGGATGCGCGCCATCGTCGCGGCGAGGCTGCCGATGTTGACGACGGCGGCGACCGTGGCCACCACCCAGACGGCGAGGAATTTGCCCGCCACGATCTCGAGCGAACGCACCGGCGCGCACAGGAGCGTCTGCATCGTCCCGCGCTCCTTCTCGCCGGCGGTCAGGTCGACGGCCGCGTAGAAGCCGCCGAAGAGCGACAGCGACACGATCAGGAAGGGCAGCAGCGCGCCGAGCGCGTAGGCGGCGCGTCGCGACGCCTCGGCCACGTCGCGTTGCCTGAGGTCCACGGCGGTGGTGAAGCCATCGGGCAACTGCAGCACGCGCTCGCGCGCGTCGAGCACGGCCTCGCGGTACGTGCGCAGCGCCGCGACGGCGCGCTCGCGCGCCAGGCGCGAGTCTTCGCGGACCGAGTCGAAGTAGATCGACACGGTGGCGAGGCCGCGGGCGTCGAGTTGCGTGCCGAAGCCCGGCCAGATGACCAGCACGGCATCGACCTCTCGCGAGGTCAGGGCACGCCGCGCCGCCGCGAGCACCGGGTTGTCGGCCTCGCGCAACGTGTCGCGCAACGATGGGGGCGGCGTCCCGCGGCGTGCGTCGGTGGCCTCGACGATGGGCTCGGCCGGCTGCGCCGAGCCGTTGTCGATGGCGGCGCGAACGGCGTCGCTCGACGCGGCCCAGGGCTGCGTCTGCAGGTGCCTGGCCTCGCCGAGGTGCGCGGCCAGCGACGCCGGAGCGGTGCCCCAGATCGCGATCGACGAAGCCCGCGCTTCGCTGGCCTCGGTCTGCGACTCCTGCAGGCGGCTCAGCCCCACCATGAGCAGCGGGTAGACGAGCACCGGCAGGCCGATCATCATCAGCAGGGTGCGCCGGTCGCGCAGGGTTTCCTTGAGTTCCTTGCGCAGGATCGACAGGACGATGGCGACGCGCATGTCAGGCCCTCACCGCAGACACGCGGACGTGGTAGAGGAAGGCGTCGGTCAGGTTGGCCTGGCCGCTGCGCGCGAGCAGATCGTCGAGCGGCCCTTCGTCGACGATGCGTCCCGAGTGCATCAGGTAGATCCGATCGCAGAGATACTCGGCCTCGCCCATGATGTGCGTCGAGAACAGGACGGCCCTGCCGGCCGTGCGTTCACGCCTGATGGCCTCGACGATGAACTGGCCCGAGATGACGTCGAGCGCGGTCGTGGGTTCGTCGAGGATGAGCACGTCTGGTGCGTGCAGGAACGCGCGCGCGATGTTGGCGCGCTGCTTCTGTCCCGACGACAGCGTGGCGCAGGGGCGGTCGGCAAACGACGACATCTCGAGTTCGTCGACCAGGCGGGCGATCCTGGCCTCGAGCACGCCGCGATCGAGGCTGTAGAGTTCGCCGAAGTACCTGAGGACCTCGCGCGGCGACAGCCGCTGGTACAGCTGCGTGTCGCCCGTCAGGAACCCGAGGCGACGCTTGGCCGCGAGCGGATCTTCGTGCATGGCCACGCCGGCCACCGACACGGAGCCCGCGTCGGGCGTCAGGATGCCGGCGAGCATCCGCAGCGTCGTCGTCTTGCCGGCGCCATTGGGACCCAGGAGCCCGACCACTTCGCCTGGATGCACATGGATCGACACCTCGTCGACCGCGTTCACGCCGGGAAAGCGCTTGACCAGCAGCCGGGCGTCGAGGGCCGGCGTAGACGAGGGCGTTGGCATGGCAGTTCGGGATTCTACTCCGGGCCCGCCCGGTGGATTCCCCCGGTGCAGGCAGCGTCGGCATGACGCACCGCCGGCCCGCGCGCGGCCCGGGCGACCGACTATACTCGCGTCACATGCTGATTCCAGTTCTTGCCCTGACGCTGCAACTCGGCGCGAGCGCCGCCCCACGTCCTGAGACCACGGGGCCGCACCTCGTGCCCGGCACGACCTACGACGCCCGCATCCCGACGCTCGAGGAGGTCGTGGGACACCAGGTCGGCGAAGACGTGACGTCGCCCGAAGAGATCGTGGCCTACTTCAGGGCGCTGCACGCCGCGGCGCCTGAACGCACGCGTTTCGTGGAGTACGGCCGCACCTGGGAGGGGCGTCCCCTCGTGGCGCTCATCGTGGCGTCGCCGGAGCGGATCACCAATCTCGATCGCATCAAGGGCGACATCCGCAAGCTGGCCGATCCTCGTGGCGTGTCGGCGGCGGAGGGCGAACGCCTCGTGCGCGAGCTGCCGGTCGTGGTGGCGCTGCTGCACGGCGTGCACGGCAACGAGATCTCGTCGGGTGGGGCCGCAATGAGCGAGGCGTATCACCTGCTCGCGGCGCAGAACGACCCGGCCGTCGATCAGATCAGGCGCGACGCGATCGTGATCATCGACCCGGCGCAGAATCCGGATGGCCGCGGGCGTTTCGTCTACCAGTACCGCGTGGGCCGCGGGCCTGCGCCCGATGCGGATCCCCTTGGTGCCGAGCACGACGAGCCGTGGCCGGGCGGCCGGGCAAACCACTACCTGTTCGACCTCAATCGCGACTGGTTCGCGCAGACGCAGCGCGAGTCACATGGACGCGTGGCGTTCCTGCTCGAGTGGATGCCGCAGGTCGTCGCCGACCTGCACGAGATGGGCGGCGACTCGACGTACTACTTCCCGCCGTCGGCGCCGCCGGGGAATCCCCACACGACCGAGTCGCAGACGCGGATGCTCGAGGACATCGGCAAGGGCATCGCGTCGAAGTTCGACGCGCGCGGGTTCGCGTACTTCAACCGCGAGGTGTTCGACGCGTTCTACCCGGGGTACGGCGTCTCGTGGCCGATCGCGCAGGGCTTCATCGGCATGACGTTCGAGCAGGCGTCGGCGCGCGGCCTGCAGTACCGGCGGCGCGACGGCACGATCCTGTCGTACTGGGACGGCATCCTGCACCATTTCACGGCCGCGATGAGCACCGCCGAGACGGCGGCCCGCAATCGCGAGCGCATGGTGCGCGAGTTCCTCGAGTTCAGGCGCAGCGCGGTGCGCGACGGCGAAACGGCCGCGACACGCGAGTACATCCTCACCTCGACGCGCGACGCGGGCCAGGTCGAACGGCTCGCGCGGCTGCTCGTGAAGAACGGCATCGAGGTCAGGCAGACGGTCGAGCCGACGAAGGTGGGCACACGCAGCATCCCCGCGGGCGCCTTCACCGTCTCGCTGGCCCAGCCGGCGGGCCGCCTCGCCCGGAACCTGCTCGACGCGCACACGCCGATGGACGCCGCATTCCTGGCCGTCCAGGAGGAGCGGCGCAAGCGGCGGCAGCCCGACCAGATCTACGACGTCACGGCCTGGAGCCTGCCGCTGCTCTGGGATGTGGACGCGCTGCCGAGCGCGACGCCGCTGACGGTGCGCACGACGCCCTTCGCGCCGGCTCCCGTCGCCGCGACGGCGTTGCCCGCGGCGAAGCTCGGATACCTCATTCCGTGGAACGCCTCGGCCGCGACGGCCGTCACGCGCGCGCTGGCTGATGGCGTCAAGGTGTCGTTCTCGCCGGCTGCGTTCACGCTCGGGGGGCGCAGCTACACGAAGGGCACGGCCATCGTGCGCGTGCACGAGAACTCGGCCGAGGCGCTGCGCACGCTCGCCACGCACACGCGTGCGGCCGGCGCCGAAGTCGTGGGGATCGATTCGGCCTTCACCGAGGCGGGCATCTCGCTCGGCAGCAACCAGGTGTTCGCACTCGTATCGCCGCGCGTGCTGCTGGCCTGGGACGTGCCGACGCAGAGCCTGTCGGCCGGCTGGGCGCGCTACGTGCTCGAGCAGCGGTACGGGCAGCGCGTGAGCGCCATCCGCACCAGCACCATCGGCCGTGCCGACCTCGCGCAGTACGACGTCATCGTCCTGCCGTCGGGCAGCTACTCGGCGGCCCTGTCGGCCGACCAGGTGCGCCGCCTCAAGGACTGGGTGAGCGCCGGTGGGACGCTGATCACGATTGCCGAGGCGTCGCGCTGGGCCGGACGCGAGAGCATCGGCCTGCTCGAGTCGCGCACCGAGTTGAGCGATGGGGCGCCAGAGACCGACGGCCCCGCGCGGCCGCGCACGGACGCGTCGCGACAGCCGTTTGATTTCGACCGGGCGATCACGCCGGCGCAGGAACGGCCCGATCTCGTGCCGGGTGCCATCCTGCGCGTGCGTCTCGATGGCGAGCACTGGCTCGCGTCGGGTCACGACGACGAGATCGGCGTGATGGTCGAGAGCCAGCGCGTCTTCACGCCCATCACGCTCGACAAGGGCGTGAACGTCGGCGTGTACCAGAGGTCCGAGCAGTTGCTCGCGAGCGGCATCATCTGGGATGAGTCACGCAAGCAGGTCGCGCAGAAGTCGTACCTGGTCGAGCAACCGCTCGGCAGGGGGCGCGTGATCGCGTTTGCCGAGGACCCGAACGGGCGGGCGTTTGCCGAAGGGTCGCAACTGTTGTTCCTCAACGCCGTGCTGCTCGGCGGAAGCCGGTAGGCACGCAGCACGTGGGGCCGGGGACGCGTCACGTCGCGACGCGAGTCCTGGCCCGTCGACACCGGGGTGCCGCTGCTGGCGAACGCCATCGCGGCGGCACCGGCCGACCACGTCGCCTCCGCGCCGAGGCCGACGCCACTACCCCTGGGGAGTCGACGCGGAACTCTTCGCCCGCAACAGCAGCACCGGCACGCTGACGTCGTGCCTGACCTTGTTGACCGTCGTGCCGCGGATCAGGTCGTTGATGCCGCGGTGGCCGTGCGTGGCCATCGCGATGAGGTCGACGCCCTCGGCCCGCGAGATGCGCACGATCTCGGCGGCAGGGTCGCCGCGCCCGAGGCGCCATTGCGTCGGCAGCCCTTCGGCCAGCAGGCGTGCGGCCAGCGCTTCGAGGTACTCGCGGTCGTCGCGCATCTCTTCTGACTCGCGCAGGGCCAGTTCGTCGAAGTGGCGTGCGGCCCAGCCGTCGGCGACGTGGACGAGGATCAACTCGGCGTGCGTCAGGCGTGCGAGCTGGCAGACGTGTTCGACGATGGTCGCGTCGGCGGCCGAGTGTTCGATCGCGACGAGGATGCGTGTGTACATGCCGTCCAAGCCTCGCACGGATGCGCCGCGCGCTGAAGCGATTTAGAGCATCCCCACGATCGTCTGGTAGAGCAGCCAGGCGTTCAGGATGGCGATGACGATGGCGACGGGCCACGCTAGGGCGAGCATCCAGGCCGGGGCCACGAGCGCCCCCATCTTCCTGCGATCCGAGACGAAACGCACGAGCGGAAACACGGCGAACGGCAACTGCAGGCTCAGCACGACCTGGCTGAGGATGAGCAGGGCGCCCACGCCGCGTTCGCCGTAGAAGATGATCACGATCACGGCGGGGATGATGGCGATCAGCCGCGTGACCAGGCGCCGCAGCCACGGGCGCAGGCGCAGCGACAGGAAGCCCTCCATGACGATCTGCCCGGCCAGCGTCCCGGTGATCGTCGCGTTCTGTCCTGAAAACAGCAGGGCCAGCGCGAACAGCGTCGAGGCGGCCTGCGTGCCGAGCAGCGGGGCCAGCATCTGGTAGGCATCGCCGATGTCGGCGATGTGCTCGTAGCCCGTGCCGTGGAACGTGGCGGCCGCCACGATGAGGATGGCGGCGTTGATGAACAGCGCGCTCGACAGCGCCACCGTCGAGTCGATCGTCGCGAACGTCACGGCGCTCCGGCGGCTCTCGAGGTCGTCGCCGTACTTGCGGGTCTGCACGATCGACGAGTGCAGGTAGAGGTTGTGCGGCATCACGGTGGCACCCAGGATGCCAATCGCGATGTAGAGCATGTCGGGATTCCGCACGATCTCGGTGGTCGGGATGAACCCGCGCAGCACTTCGGCGAGTGGGGGACTCGACAGCGCCAGCTCGACGGTGAACGCACCGGCGATGCCGAGGATCAGCACGAGCACGAGCCCCTCGACGTAGCGGAAGCGATGCTGCTGCAGGTAAAGCACGATCAGCACGTCGAAGGCCGTGATGAGCACGCCAGCCAGCAGCGGGAGCCCGAAGAGCAGCTGCAGGGCAATGGCGGCGCCGATGACCTCGGCGAGGTCGGTGGCGGCGATGGCCGTCTCGGCCAGGATCCAGAGCAGGAAGGTGACGGGTTTCGAATAGCTGTCGCGACAGGCCTGCGCGAGGTCGCGCCCGCTGGCAATCCCGAGCCGCGCAGCCAGGGCCTGCAGCAGGATGGCCATCAGGTTCGAGATCATGATCACGCTGAGCAGCGCGTAGCCGTAGCGCGCACCGCCCGCGATGTCGGTGGCCCAGTTGCCGGGGTCCATGTAGCCGACGGCGACCAGGTATCCCGGCCCGGCAAAGGCAAGGAGCTTCCGCCAGAAGCTGGCGGTGACCGGAATCGGCACCGAGCCGTGGACCTCGGGCAGGCTCCGCTCGAGGTTGCCGACGTGCTTGAACCAGGGGTCGGCCGCGTCGACGGGCGCGGCGTCGCCCGGTGCGGGGCCGGTGCCGGGTGTGGGCGGCGACGCGGGCACCGCGTCGTCGGGCGGAACGCTCATGACCGGCCGAGTCTACGGCACGGTGTCTTTTTGAGCAATCAAAAAAGTCAATCTCGCCCCGCCGGCCCACCTGGCCGGGCGACCCTCGGCGACGACGGTGGGTCGCCGTCGCACGCACGCGACCCCGGCGGCGCCCCGGTTACCGCCGGCGCAGCGAGAAGTCGAAGGTCTCGAGCACCGACCCGCCGATGAACTCCCGCAGGATCGAGTTCGTCGGCACGATGTCGGCGGTGACGGGCTTGAACCACCTGAGGAACGACAGCAGGCGATTGGCTTCGAGCCACTCGGGGTGCTCGGGGCGCACCTGCAGGAGCAGCGGCTCGGCCAGCGGGCGCAGCACGGCGAGTTCGTGCGCGAGCGCCGAGTTGAAGATGGCGTCGCCGTATTCCTGGTAGGGGAAGATGTGCTTCTTCTCGCCGGCGACGACGCTGTCCCACCGTTTCAGCGTGGCGCGGGCGTCATAACCACGCGTGGCCGCGTCGCGGACGATGCGCCGGATCAGGCGGCAGTCCGAGGTGCTCACGCGATTGTGGCCGTCGAGGTTGAGTTGTGTCAGGGCCGAGACGTAGACGCGGTAGACGCAGTCGTTGGGGAGTTCCGCGACGAGAGCCGGGTTCAGGCCGTGGATGCCCTCGACGATGATCATCTGGTCGGGCGCCAGCACCACCTCGGCGCCGGGCTCCCGCCGCCCGCGCTGGAACGAGAAGTGCGGCAGCTGCACCACCTCGCCACGCATCAACTGCAGCAGGTGCTGGTTGAACAGCGGCACGTCGAGCGCCTCGAGCGCCTCGAAGTCGTACTCGCCGCGTGCGTCACGCGGGGTCTTCTCGCGGTCGAGGAAGTAGTCGTCGAGCCCGATGGGGTACGGCCGGATGCCCTGCGCCAGCAACTGCACGGCGAGGCGCTTGGATGTCGTCGTCTTGCCAGACGACGAGGGCCCGGCAATCAGGATCACCTTGATGCGGTCGCGCTGGGCGGCGATGTCGGTCGCGATGCGCGCGATCTGCGACTCGTGGAAGGCCTCGCCGACCAGCGAGATCTCGGGGAGCAGGTCGCCATCGACCGCTTCGTTGAGCGCGCCGACCCCGCGGATGCCGAGGCGGCTGAGCCATTCGCCGTGCTCGGCGTAGACGCTGAACAGCTTGGGATACGGCGCGATCGCGCTCAACTGGCTCGGGCGATCCGAGTGCGGGAACTGCAGCATGAACCCTGGCGGGTAGGCGTGCAGCGC
Organism: Acidobacteriota bacterium; assembly: GCA_016789685.1. GTDB lineage: Bacteria > Acidobacteriota > Vicinamibacteria > Vicinamibacterales > JAFNAJ01 > JAEUQQ01. The sequence continues at coordinate 14,139 of JAEUQQ010000283.1, forward strand.
GAACCACTGCAGGACGCCCGCCGACGCCACGAGGTAGCCCTGGAAGTACTCGCGGTGCCCGCGCAGTTCGTGGAGCGACAGGTCGGGCTTCGTGCGCGACTGCAGGAGGCTCGCCGTGTCTGACTCGCCCCGGGTCTCGAAGAGCTCGACGGCTTCGTCGACCGGCACGCGCACCTTGAGGATCGGGTCGTCGGCCGAGACGATCTCGCTCATGTGCCAGGTGATGACCTCGAGCTCGCGCGCCGTGAAGGGATCGCGGTTGTGCACCAGGCAGTAGAACGCGCCCGCCGTCGTGGTCGCGTGTTCGATCGAGACGCGCGCCTCGGGGAACAGCTCGCGGACCGCCGTCGCCAGCAGCATGATCAGCGACCGCCGGTAGATGCGCGCGCCGATGCCATCGGTGAGCAGCACCGGCGTCACGTCGGTGTCGCGCGTCAGCACCGTGCTCAACTCGACGAGCCGCCCGTTGATCGTGGCGGCCACCGCCGGCACGTGGCCCTCCTGCGCGACGCTCAGGACGTCAGAGAGCGACGTGAAGATCGGCGCCTCGAAGATGCGGTGGTCGGGGAGGCGGACCTGGAGGCGATCGCGGGGAGGGGCCGGACGGATCATGGGGCGCAGTCTATCGAATGCGCCCCCTCCAAGTCAGCTGTCGCGCAGCTGCTGCCCGGTGTAGTCGGTGAGCGTGTCGAGCTTGTAGGTGCGCCCGACGTGGTACGTCTCGCGCGCGCGCAGCATGAGCACCGGCACGGGCAGCTCGTGGACCAGCGCGTGGTGCCGCTGGCGGATGGTGTCGAGCGACTCGGCGCTGGCGACCACCGCGCCGCCGCGCATGACGGGCACGAGCAGCGGCCGGCCGTCAGGCGGCGCCTGCTCGTCTTCGAGGCCGATCACGTCGCCGATCGCGCGGCCATCCACGACGCGCCGCCAGACCTGCTTGCGGCCAGGAGACGTCGCCTTGCCGCCACTGAGCTTCATGACGGGGATGTCGATGCCGTCGCGTTCGATCTCCACCAGCTTGTACACGCCGCCGAGGGCCGGCGCGTCGCGCGAGGTGCTGATGGCGGTTCCCACGCCGAACGCATCGATCGGGGCGCGGCGCGAGAGCAGCTCCGCGATGCTCCACTCGTCCATGTCGCCGCTGGCGAGGATGCGCGTGTCGAGCAGGCCGCCCGCGTCGAGCGTGGCCCGCACCGAGTGGCTGAGGGCGATCAGGTCGCCGCTGTCGATGCGCACCGCGTAGGGGCGCAGGCCCGACTGCACGACCTTCCGGGCGGCCGCCACGGTGTCGTAGGTGTCGATGAGGAAGACCGACCGGTCGCCGAACACCTCGGCGTAGGCCCTGAAGGCCTCGACCTCGTCGGGGAACGACGTGACCCACGCGTGGGCCATCGTGCCGGCGAGCGGGATGCCGAAGCGCCGCCCGGCCTCGACGTTCGACGTGGCCGAGCAGCCGACGATGTAAGCGGCGCGGGCCGCGTGCAGGGCGGCGTCGGGCCCGTGGGCGCGCCGGGTGCCGAACTCCATGACGCTGCGGCCGTCGGCGGCCAGCACCACGCGTGCGGCCTTGCTCGCGACGAGCGTCTGGAAGTTGATGATGGCCAGCAGCGTCGTCTCGACGAGCTGTGCCTGGATCAGCGGGGCGGTGATCCGCAGGATCGGTTCGTTCTCGAAGAACGGCGTGCCCTCGGGCATGGCCCAGACGTCGCCGGTGAAGCGGAGGTCGCGCAGGGTCTGGTCGAAGAACTTCGCCGGCACCGTCTTGAACGTCGGCAGCGACCGCAGCCACTCGATGTCGCCGGGCGTGAAGTGCAGGTCGGTGAGGTAGTCGAGGGCCTGCTCGAGTCCGGCGGCGACCAGGAAGGTGCGGTTGGGCGGCAGCGACCGCACGAAGAGCTCGAACGTGGCGGTGGCATCGACGCCCGCCGTGTCGTAGCCCGCGATCATCGTCAGCTGGTAGAGGTCGGTCGCGAGGGCGGATGACGACATCGGCAGGCCTCGTACCCGGGGGATCGCGCGTGACGCGATCCCCCGGTGACGTGTCTAGAAATACAGCTTGATGCCGAGCTGGATCTCGCGCGGCGCACGCGCGGCGATCAGCTGGCCGAAGCTGTCGGTGGCCACCGTGCACGACGTGACGCTGGTCGTGCAGGTGTTGTCGAGACCGTTGGCCGCCGGGTCGGCGGTCCAGTTCGTGTGGTTGAACGCGTTGACGAAGTCGGCGCGGACCTGCACGCGGGTGCCCGTCGTCGGGTAGAAGTTCTTCGACAGCGTGAAGTCCCACTTGTGGAAGCCCGGCTGCCGGAACGGCGCGCGGCCCGAGTTGCCGAACGTGCCGTCGGCCGGCGGCGCGAACGCCGCGGGGTTGAACCAGTAGATGCGGCCGTTGATCTCGTCTTCGCCCTGGTTGATGTCGCCCACGAGGTCGGCGAACCCGCCACGGCGGAAGTTGTTGGTCGAGACGCTCACGCGCGGCACCGGCTGACCCGAGTTCATGTAGACGATGCCCGACAGCTGCCAGCCGCCGGCAATGGTCTTGAGGATCGGGTTCCCCTCGCGGAAGAAGGGCAGTTCGTAGATGTAGCTGGCCGAGAAGATGTGCCGGCGATCGGTGCGGGCATCGGCGTAGTCGGCGTCGGGATCCCGCGGGTTCTGCGGGATGTCGATCGCGTCGCGGTCGTTGCTCGCGTCGGTCTGGTTGCGGCTCAGCGTGTAGTTGAGCGTCAGCGTGCCGTTGCGCCCGCCCTCGTAGCGGAACGACGACAGCAGGCCGTGGTACCGGCTGCGGGCCGTCGTCTCGCGGAAGGTGATGGCGCCGTACGAGCGGTACGGACGCGCCGGGTTCACGGCCGTCGACGTGGCGGCGTTGCTCTGCAGGGCCACGACGTCACCCGGCTGCGGGTAGTTGATGTCGGTCGGCCGGATCAGGTTGTCGCCGCGCGAGCCGACGTAGCTGATCTCGATGACGCCATCGTCCCAGAGGCGGCGCGTGACGCCGGCGTTCCACTGGATCGTGCGCGGGTTCTCGAAGTCGGTTGCCGACGCGATGATCGTGCGCACGCCGGTCGTCGTGGGCGTCTGCCCTGACGCCGGGTTGCTGAGCCGCGAGCCCGTGAAGGTCACGTTGTTGACCACCGGGGGCGTGGTGAACGAGTTCTGCTCGAAGATGCCGACGAGCGGCTGATCGAAGTAGACACCGAACGCACCGCGCAGCACCGTCTTGCCGGTCTGGAGCGGGTCCCACGAGAACCCGACACGCGGCTGGATGCTGTTCTTCTTGAACTCGTAGATGCCGTCACCGAACGGTGAGTTCACGCCACCTTGGATGATGCCAACCGCGAGGTTCCCCGTCGTGCGATTGATCAGCGTGCCGGCGGCGTTGGCGAACACCGGGGCCTCGGCGGCGCTGTAGCGCGACGGATCGAAGGTCACGAGCTGGTTGTTGTTGTCGGTGATCGGCGGGTAGAGCGAATAGCGCACGCCGTAGTCGACGGTGAGGTTCGGCTTCGCGCGCCACGTGTCCTGCGCGTAGAACTCGAAGCGGCTGAAGCGCAGCTGCATGTCGATGTCGCGCTCGGCCTCGGTGTAGCTGCACGCCGCGCAGGCCCCCGTCGCGTTGCCCGTCAGGAACGCCTGGAACGCCGTCAGGCCGCCCGTCGTGGCGACGAACGCGAAGTTGCCCTGGCTGACGCTCGCCGCGTTCTCGTTCTTCTGCTCGAACGTCGCCAGGCCGCCGAACTTGTAGCTGTGGTTCCCGCGCTGCCACGAGAAGTTCTCGGTGAACGCGTGGTTGATGTACTGGATGCGGTAGAGCTGCGCCGACCCGATCGTCGACAGGCCCGTCACCGACACCGTGGGAATCAGGCCGTTGGCGTTCTCGCCGAACACCTCGGGGATGTTGATCCCGTAGTCCGACCGCTTGTTCTTCGTGCCGTCGGGATTCGTCGTCCCGATCTTGTTGGTCGAGAACTGGTACTGGAACTCGTTGAGCTTCGAGCTGCCAATCACCGTCTTGATGCCGAACGACGCGACCTGGCCGGGCACCGACGTCTCGGTCGTCCCCACGCCAGGCATGAACGACGCGAACAGGCCCTGGAGCTCGCGCGTGTCGCTCTGGTCGTGCGTGTAACGGCCCGTGAAGCGCCACACGTCGTTGAAGTCGTAGTCGACGCGGATGACTTCCTGCCGCGTGTTGTTGATGTTGGGCGACGAGACCTGGTAGCGCGAGGCCCCGCCCGCCGTCAGCGGCTCGAGGTTCGGCGCCGGGAACGCGGCCAGCAGGGCCACGGCGTTCGCGTCGCGCAGGGCCGGCGCCACGTAGTTGACGCTGGTCGGATCGGTGAGCCACGTCGGGTTGGGGACGTTGAGCCGCAGGTCGGCCGGGGCGCGCTTGATCCGCCGCCACTCCTGCGACCAGAAGAAGAACGCCTTCGACTTCACGATCGGGCCGCCGATGGTGTAGCCGAAGTTGTTGTAGCGCAGGAACGGCGGGTTGTCGGCCGTCTTGGGGTCGGCGCTCTGGTTGCGGAAGTACGAGTTGGCGTTGAGCGCGTCGTTGCGGAAGAACTCGTAGGCCGCAAACTTGAAGTCGTTGGTCCCCGACTTCGTGACGACGTTGACCACGCCGCCGCCGCTGCGGGGCCACTCGGCCGCGTAGCTGCTCGTGATGATCTTGAACTCCTGGATCGACTCGAGCGTCGGCGTCGAGAGCAGCGTGATGTTCGAGCCCACGTCGACGTTCGACACGCCATCGACGAGCCAGTTGAGCGCGTTGCGGCGTGCACCGTTCACCGAGAGGCTCACGGTGCTCGTCAGGCCCACGCCGACCTCGTCGCTCAGGTCGCTCGACACGCCGGGCGCGAGCGTCGCGAGCTGCACGAAGTTGCGGTTGTTGAGCGGCAGTTCCTGCACCTGCGCCGCGCCGACAAGGCTCTGGACGGCCGCGGTGTTCTGCACGAACTGCGCGCCGGCCGTGACCTCGATGGTCTCGGCCACGCCGCCGACCCCGAGCTTGCCGTTGATCTCGAGCCGGTCGTTGACCGACAGCTGGATGCCCTTCACGATGAGCGGCTGGAACCCGCTCAGCGAGAACGTGATTTCGTACGAGCCCACCGGCAGCAGCGGCGCCGTGTAGAGCCCGGTCTCAGACGTGATCCGCTCGAGCGTCCGCCCCGTGCCGACGTGCAGCACGCTCACGGTCACGCCCGGCAGCACTCCGCCGCTCTCGTCCGTCACGATCCCCGTGATCGTGCCAGTGGTTTCCTGGGCCTGGGCTGGCACGGCCAGCCACAGGGCCGCCACCGCGGCCACCAGGAATGCCCCCAATCGAATACGCATCAATACCCTCCTGACAAAACTTGCCGCAGACAGCGTAGCGCAAATCGAGCCAGCCTATAATCCCCCGTTATGTCCACGGCTCTCGACGCCCTGTTCCGCCCCCGCTCGGTGGCCGTGGTGGGCGCCTCGCGCGACCGCACCTCGATCAGCGCCGACATCCTCCACAACCTGCTCAGGTACGAGTTCCAGGGGCTGGTCTTCCCGGTCAACCCCAGGGCGAGTGTCATCCACTCGATCAAGTGCTACCCCACGGTCGAGGACATCCCCGACGAAGTCGATCTCGCCATCATCGCCGCCCCGCGGGCCTTCGTCGCTGCGCAGGTCGAGTCGTGCGGCCGCAAGGGGGTCAAGGGGATCGTCGTCATCACGGCCGGGTTCAAGGAAGTGGGCGACGAGGGCGCCGTCTTCGAAGCCGAGGTCCGCGAGATCGTCCGCCGCTACGGCATGCGGATGATCGGGCCCAACTGCATGGGCCTCATCAACACCGATCCCGACTACCGACTGCAGGGCACCTTCTCGGCCACGACCGAGCCGCTGGCCGGCAACATCGCGTTCTCGTCGCAGAGCGGCGCGCTCGGCGAGGCCATCCTCGCACTCATGAGCCAGCTCGGGCTCGGCCTGTCGATGTTCGCGTCGCTCGGCAACAAGGCCGACGTGTCGGGCAACGACCTGCTCGAGTACTGGGAAGACGACCCGCGCACGCGCGTCGTGCTCATGTACCTCGAGAGCTTCGGCAACCCCCAGCGATTCCTGCAGATCGCGCGCCGGGTGGCGTCGAAGAAGCCGATCCTCGCGATGAAGTCTGGACGCACCGCCGCCGGGGCACGTGCCGCCGTGTCGCATACCGGGTCGCTGGCGGGCACCGACGCGGCCGTCGACACCCTGTTCCAGCAGAGTGGCGTGATCCGGTGCAATTCGATCGAGGAGATGTTCGTCTACGCCTCGGCCCTGGCCACGCAGCCGATCCCGAAGGGCGATCGCGTAGCCATCGTCACCAACTCGGGCGGGCCCGGCATCCTCGCGACCGACACGCTGGTGCAGCTCGGGCTCACGGTGGCGCCGCTGAGTGCGGCCACCCAGGCCAGGATGCGGCCGCACATCGCGCCCGAGGCCAGCACCGTGAACCCGGTCGACATGATCGCGTCGGCCCGCGGCCCGCAGTACGAAGCCTGCATGAGCGCCGTGATCGAGGATCCCGACGTCGATGCGGTGATCGCCATCTTCACGTCGCTCGAGAGCATCGACTCGATGGCGGTGGCCAACGGCATCATCCGTGGCGCCGGCCACGGCAAGCCCGTGCTGGTGTGCTTCATGGGGAAGGTGAGCGCCAAGCCCGCGGTCGCCCACATGAAGGCGTGCGGCCTGCCCGTCTACACCTTCCCCGAAGAGGCCGCGCACGCGATGTGGGCGCTGGTGCGCTACCGGCAGTGGCTCGAGCGGCCCGAGGGACGTGTCATCGCGTTCGACGACATCGATCGCGCCGCGATCGATCGCCTGATCGGCGGGGCGCGCGGCGAGGGCCGCAAGATGCTCACGCTCGCCGAGGCGCAGCGGCTGTTCGAGGCGTGCGGCATCCACGTTGCGCCGTGGCGCGAGGCGGCCAGCGACCTCGAGGCGGTCGAGGCGGCCGACACGGTTGGCTACCCGGTCGCGCTCAAGGTCAGTTCGGCGGTCATCACGCACAAGTCAGACACGGGCGGCGTGAAGCTCTCGCTCGGCGATCCCGACGCCGTGGCGCGCGCGGCCGCCGAGGTGCTGGCGCGGGCCCGCGACACCGATCCGGCGGCGACGCTCGTCATCCAGCGGATGGCGCCGAAGGGCACCGAGGTGATCATCGGCGCGACCCGCGACCCGAAGTTCGGTCCGCTGATCATGTTCGGACTCGGGGGGATCTTCGTCGAGGTGCTCGAGGACGTCGCGTTCCGCCTGCAGCCGCTCACCGACATCGATGCCGCCGAGATGCTCGACGAGATCAAGGGCGCGCCGCTGCTCGACGGTGCCCGCGGCCATGCGCCGGCCGACCGGGCGACGCTGCGCGACGTGCTCCTCAGGATCAACGCCCTGCTGACGATGTATCCCGAGATCGAGGAAGTCGACATGAACCCGTTCATGGCCGGACCGACGCCCGGGGCGTCGATGGCGGTGGATGCGCGCGTGCGCATCCACCGGTGAGGCGATCGTGGCGCTGACCGTTTTCGTGAAGAACGTCCAGGACCTGTCTGACGACGGCGGGTTCAAGTTCAAGTTCTGCTGCGATCGCTGCCAGAACGGCGTCGAGAGCCAGTACGTCGCGTCGAAGGCCAACCTGCTCAAGACCGCCGTGCAGGCGTTCTCGATCTTCCGGTGGGCGGGCTGGGGCGCCGAGCGCGCGGCCGAGGGGCTCGACCGCGGCCTGCGCGGCAAGGAGCGCGACGCCGCCTACGAGACCGCCGTGCACGAGGCCATGGCGCACTTCCACAAGTGCGCCGCGTGCGGCCAGTGGGTCTGTCCCGAGCACTGCTGGAACGAGCCCTTCGGCCTGTGCGAAGCCTGCGCGCCGAGCGCGCAGGAGGCTGCCTCGAAGCGGGCAGCCGAACGCGTCCGCGACCGCGCGGTCGAGGCGGTCGAGCGCCAGGCCACGCCTCCGCCGCTGCCGATGGTCACCTGTCCGGCGTGTGGAGTGCAGACGCACGGCGGCAAGTTCTGCCAGGCCTGCGGCGCGGGCCTCGGCGCCCGGTCGTGCGCGGCGTGTGGCGCCGCGCTCACGCCGACGGCGAAGTTCTGCGGAGACTGCGGGGCGAAGGCATGAAGTGCCTGGTCTGTTTCGCCAGCTGGGACGAACGCGAGCGCGACACCTGCCCGCAGTGCGGCTACGACATGGTCGGGGCCGGCGCCAACGATCCCGCGCGCATCGCGCGTGCGCGCGCCGCGTTCAGGGCACGTTCGACGGCCTACGACCCGGGTTCGCGCGTGACGCGGTGGGACGTCGTCAGGCCGTGGCTCGGGCTGGCGCTCGGCTTCGGCCTCTTCGTGCTCTGGCTGCGGGCCTGTTCGACTGGCGGATTCCTGCGGTGACCCGCGGGGGGCCGGGAACCCGTCGGCGCCGAGGCGACGCGGGTCGTCAGTAGTGGTGGGCATGCCTGTTGCTTGAAACAGGCCCGGAACGCGGTGCGGTGGACGAACCGCACCAATTCCATACACCGCTGCGTCAGAAAGTAGGACACGCCGTGACGTCACCTGTCCCGAATGCGACTGAGTCCGACCTCACCGACGCCCCGCTGGTCCTCGTCGTCGAGGACTATCCCGACGCCCGCGAGATGTACGTCGAGTACCTCAAGTTCTCGGGTTTCCGCGTCGCCGAGGCCCGCAATGGTGTCGAGGCCCTCGACAGGGCCTTTGAACTGCACCCCGATGTCATCCTCATGGACCTCGCCCTGCCACGGATGGATGGCTGGGAGGCGACGCGCCGCCTGAAGACCGACGTCCGCACCCAGGCCATTCCTGTCGTCGCCCTCACCGGGCACGCGCTGGCCGGGCACGCCGAAGGCGCCCGCCAGGCCGGCTGCGATGTCTTCGTGACGAAGCCGTGCCTGCCCGGCATGCTCGTCGACGAGATTCGCCGCCTGATGCGCCGGACGGCCGAGGCCAGCCGGCCGGCGTAGAATCGGCCTCGTGCCGCACCCACTGCCCACCCTCTTCGACCTCTCGGGACGCACCGCCCTCGTGACGGGCGGCTCGAGAGGCCTTGGTCTCGAGATCGCCGAGGGCCTCGCCGAGGCCGGCGCCCACGTCTGGATCACCGCCAGGCGGCCCCAGTGGCTCGACCCGGCCCTCGAGCACCTGCGGCAGGGCGGGGCCCGTGCAGACGCCGTGGCGTGCGACATCGGCGACCCTGCCCAGGTCGAGCGTCTCATCGGCCATCTCGACGCGCAGGCGGCGACGATCGACATCCTGGTCAACAACGCGGGTCTCACCTGGGCCGCGTCGCCCGAGGCGATGCCGATCGAGCGCTGGCGGCAGGTGCTCGACGTCAACGTCACCGCGGCCTTCCTGCTCGCGCGGGCGCTGGCACCCGGGATGCGCGCCAGGGGCTACGGGCGCATCGTCAACGTCGCCTCGATCGCCGGGCTCGTCGGGACGCCGTCGGGATTGATGGATGCCGTGGGCTACAGCACGAGCAAGGCGGCCCTCATCGGCCTCACGCGCGACCTCGCGGTGAAGTGGGCACCAGACGGCATCACTGTCAACGCCGTCGCCCCCGGCTTCTTCCGCACCCGCATGAGCGAAGCCATCCTCGATCGCCATGCCGACGCCATCACGGCCTCGACGCCGATGGCCCGCATCGGGCAGGAAGGCGAGCTGAAGGGCGCCGTCGTCTTCCTGGCCTCGCCGGCCGCCTCGTACATCACCGGCCAGATCCTCGCCGTCGACGGCGGCACCACCGCCATGTAGGGGCGCATCCTGATGCGCCCCCGATCCCG
>JAEUQQ010000287.1 GCA_016789685.1 Acidobacteriota bacterium
GCGCTGCCGGCCGGCACCAGGGCCATCCGTGCGCCACGTATCGGCCTCTACCGCAGCTGGCTCGGCAACATGGATGAGGGCTGGACGCGCTGGGTGCTCGAACAGTACGAGTTCACCTACACGACCCTGCGCAACGACGACGTCCGGACGAAGGATCTGTCGGCGTTCGACATCATCCTGTTTGCCGACGAACCCGAGGAGCGCATTCTCAACGGCCACCTGCCCGGCACCATGCCCGACGCGTATGTCGGCGGCGTCGGCGTCGAGGGCGCGGCGAAGCTGCGGCGCTTCGTCGAGGGCGGCGGATGGCTGATGGCGTGGGACAGCGCGGCCGACTTCGCGATCTCGACACTCGCCCTGCCCCTGCGGAACACCGTGCGCGACACGCGGCCTTCGGAGTTCTACATTCCCGGCACCCTGCTCAACATCGTGACGACGCCCGCCAACCCGCTGGCGTTCGGCATGGAGGCGAAGGCGGTGGCGATGTTCAACGCGAGCCAGGCATTCAGCATCGTCCCGGCGGCGTCGGAGGGCACGAAGCGCGCCACGCGTGACGTCGACGTCTACGTGGAGTTCCCGCGTCGCGACTTCCTGGCCAGCGGCTGGGAACTCGGCGGCGCGCGGTACGTGGCCGGGCGCGTGGGCGCGGCCCGCGTGCCCGTGGGCAAGGGGCAGGCGATCGTGATGGGCTTCCGCCCGCACTGGCGCGGCCAGCCACACAACACGTTCAAGCTGCTGTTCAACCCGCTGTTCCTGTCGACGATGCGCTGACCGTGCGAGGCGGTCGCAAACCGCCGACCATGGTGTGTCAGCCCTTCGCGTCCAGGTCCTCGAAGACCTCGCGCACGGCGACGCGGAAACCGGGCAGCACAGCGCCGCCGTCCAGGTGGTCGGCCTCGGTCAGCGTGCGGTCTTCGGCGCCCGCCACCCGGACGACGACGGTGCGCTTGCGCGGGTCGACGATCCAGACGAGCGACGTCCCGGCGCGCAGGTAGTCGGCGACACGCTCGTCGATCTCGCGTTGGCGATCGCCCGGCGAGCGGATTTCGACGGCAAGGTCCGGGCCGCCCTTCACCCACGGCCCATCCACATCGCCGTCCCGCGCGTAACGGACGAACGAGACATCGGGGCCGCGCAACGTGTCCGGGTTGCGCGCCAGCACGTGGCCGGTCTCGATCCGGACGCGGCCGATGCGGCGACGCTTGGTCCAACGGCGCAAGAGGTAGCTTACCTGGCTGCCCACCTCTCCATGGTCCTGGTTCGTTGGCGACATCTCGCGCACGACTCCCCGGACGAGCTCGTAGCGCTTGCCGTCGTCAGGGAGCTCGGCGAACTCCTCGACGGTTATCAGCCTGACCTGAGTGCGCAGTGGGGTGCTCATCCTGGTCCGTCCTCTCGAGCGAGCGGCGTGCCACGCACCGATCGCCAGACTGCGGCGTGAATCCGTCAGTCGCCGCCGCGGGCAAGCAGGAACTGCCCATCACCCGACTTCCAGCGATCGCACTTCCTGCTCCGAGACGACGGTAGCATCGTCTGGAGTTTTCTCTGACATGGGCCCTGCGCGGAGCCACGGCAACCGCGCGCACGGCAGTGCCGGGGGTAGAATGCGCGGGTTCCCAGGAGCGCGAGCCCGCATGCGATACGTCCCGTCTCTACGATCCGTCCGCCAGGCCTGCCTGGTCGTCCCGTTCACCGTCGTCGCGCTGCTGGCTGCACCGGGGGCACGGGCCCAGGGCCAGCCGGCCGCATCGGCCACGCAGCCCGTCGCGCCATCGGCGACCGTCGCCGACGCGTACGCCGACCTCCAGTGGCGCAACATCGGCCCGTTCCGTGGCGGACGCGTGGTCGCCGTCACCGGCGTGCGGCAGCAACCGCGCACGTTCTACTTCGGCGGCGTTGGCGGCGGCGTCTGGAAGACGACCGACGGCGGCGAGTCGTGGACCAACATCACCGACGGCCAGCTCAAGACGTCGTCGGTGGGGGCGATCAGCGTTGCCGCGTCGGATCCCAACGTCATCTACGTCGGCATGGGCGAACACCCGATCCGGGGCGTGATGACGTCGCACGGCGACGGCGTCTACAAGTCGACCGACGCCGGCCGCACCTGGACGCACATGGGACTCGAGAAGACGCGGCACATCTCGCGCATCCGCGTCCACCCGACCAATCCCGACGTGCTCTACGTCGCCGCGCAGGGCGCCGCCTACGGGCCGTCGAAGGATCGCGGCATCTACCGCTCGGCCGACGGCGGCAAGACGTGGACGCAGCTGCTGTACGTGAACGACACGACCGGGCCGTCGGAACTCGCGATGGATCCGTCGAACCCGCGCATCCTCTACGCCGCGATGTGGGATCACCTGCGCCAGCCGTGGGAAGTGCGGAGCGGTGGCCCGGGCAGCGCCCTCTACAAGTCGACCGACGAGGGCGCGACGTGGTCGAAGATCGTGTCGGGCCTGCCCGCGACCGTCGGCAAGATGGGCATCGACGTGTCGGCGACGCCCGATCGGCTGTACGCGGTCGTCGAGGCCAACCCCGGTGGCGGCGTGTACCGCTCGGATGACGCGGGCAAGTCGTGGCGCCTGATGAGCGAGCAGTGGGCGCTGCACACGCGCTCCTGGTACTACATGAAGATCGTCGCCGACCCGAAGAATCCCGATGTGGTGTGGGTGCTCAACGCGCCGCTCAGCCGCTCGATCGATGGCGGACGCACGTTCACGAACGTGCCGGTGCCGCATGGCGACAACCACAGCCTCTGGATCAACCCCGACGCGCCCGACACGCTGATCGAAGGCAACGACGGCGGCGCCAACGTGAGCTTCAACGGCGGCGCGTCGTGGTCGACGCAAGACAACCAGCCGACGGCGCAGTTCTACCGCGTGAACGCCGACAACCGTTTCCCGTACCGCCTCTACGGCGGCCAGCAGGACAACACCTCGGTCGCCATCGCGAGCGCCGGCGCCGGCGGCATCACGCAGCGCGATTGGCAGCAGGTCGGCGGCTGCGAATCGGCGGTCCCCGCCTTCAATCCCGACAACCCGCGCTACGTCTACGCGGGCTGCTACATGGGCATCATCAGCGAGTTCGACACCGAGACCGGCGCCGCGCGCGACGTGATGGCGTTTCCGCAGATGCCGGCCGCCGTTCCGCCGCGCGACATGAAGTACCGCTTCAACTGGAGCGCCCCGATCGTCGTCTCGTCGTTCGACCCCAGGGTGATCTACCACGGCGCCAACGTGCTGCTCAGGAG
>JAEUQQ010000288.1 GCA_016789685.1 Acidobacteriota bacterium
CGGTGTGCCTGGGGCCTTCGGCGAAGCGCTGAAGTGGAGGACCGACTTCTCGTTCAGCGGCCTCAAGACGTCGGTGCTGCGCTACGTGCGCCAGCGGCAGCAGCAGGCGGGATGGGATCCCAAGGGCACGGCGCCGCCTCCCGACCCGGCGTCGCTGTTCACCCCGCAGGAGGTCGCGGATCTCTGCGCGAGCTTCCAGCGCGCGGTGGTCGCGGCGCTGCTCGACCGCACCTTCGACGCGGCGCAGTGGTTCAATGCCCGGAGCGTGGGCGTGGCGGGCGGTGTTTCGGCCAACAGCCGGCTGCGCGCCGACCTCGCGGCGCGAGGCGTGCAGCACGACCTGCCGACGTTCGTGCCGGGTCTTGCGCTGTCGACCGACAATGCCGCCATGATCGGCGCGGCGGCGATGCGCGCGATCGCCCGTGGCGAGTTTGCCACGCTCGACCTTGCCGCCACCGCCACCCTTCCCCTGTGATGCCCTCCATGGCCACCCACACTGACTACCTCTGGTTCGAGACGACGACACGCCAGGAGTTCATCCGCATCACCGACGGCGTGCGGCGCATCGTGCACGAGAGCGGCATCACCGATGGGATGGTCCTGGTCTCGGCGATGCACATCACCGCCGCGGTCTACGTCAACGATTGGGAGAGCGGTCTCATCCACGACTTCCAGGAGTGGCTCGAGCGCCTTGCGCCGGCCGGGAAGCCCTACCAGCACCACCAGACCGGCGAAGACAACGCCGACGCGCACCTGAAACGTACGGTGATGGGACACCAGGTGATCATCCCGATCACGGACGGTGACCTCGACCTCGGCCCGTGGGAGCAGGTGTTCTACGCCGAGTTCGACGGCCAGCGCCGCAAGCGCGTCGTCGTCAAGGTGATGGGCGAGTGAGCACCACGCATCCGGTGGTCGCGGTCGGCGCGATCATCGTCTCGGGGTCGCGCGTCGTGCTGGTCAAGCGTGGCAAGGAACCGCTGAAGGGGCGATGGAGCCTGCCAGGCGGCCGCGTCGAACTCGGCGAGACCCTCGAGGCGGCCACGGTACGCGAGGCGCGCGAAGAGACGGGACTCGACACGGTGATCGAGCGGTTCGTGACGACGGTTGACCGGATTCACCGCGACGCGTCCGGGACGGTGCAGTACCACTTCGTCCTTGCCGACTATCGGTGCCGCGTTGTCGGAGGTGCGTTGCAGGCGGGCGACGATGCCGACGATGCCGCCTGGGTCGAGGTCGCTGACCTGGGGAGCTACGACGTGGCGCAGGCGACGATTGACGTCATCGGCATGGCGATGCGCGCCTGACGACGGTGCGCGCGCCGTTGCCGCGCGCGGCACCCGCTGCAGGCGCGGCGGTCGAGGCTGGCACCCGTCCCCGGTTCGGCAGTAGTCTGACGGCGTCATGAGCGCCTCGATCCCTCCCGCCACCACCATCGATTCCCCGCAGGCCGGCGTTCTTCCCGCCAGCCGCCTCGAACGCCTGATCGGCAAGTCGTCGCGCGACTGGGATGTGGACGATCTCGTGGCCGTGTTCGTTGGTGAAGGGCTGCGGCTCGTGCACCTGATGCACGTTGGCGGCGATGGCTGGCTCAAGACGCTCGACTTCGTGCCGCGCGACCACGTGCACCTGCGCGACGTCCTGACGTCTGGCGAACGCGCCGATGGGTCGAGCCTGTTCGGCATGCTCGGCGTCTCGGTGACGGCCAGCGACGTCGTCGTGCGGCCACGCCCGTCGAGCGCATTCCTCGACCCGTTTGCCTCGGCGCCGGCGCTCGCGCTGCTGTGCGACCACGTGGGGCGCGACGGAAAGCCCCTGCCGGAGTCGCCCGATACGATCGTCGCGCGGGCGCAGGCCCGGTTGCTGGCCGAAACCGGGATCGAGCTGCACGCGCTGGGCGAGGTCGAGTACTTCCTCGGCAAGCGTCCCGACGAGAGCGATATCTACGGCGCCACCGAACGCGGCTACCACGCCAGTTCGCCGTTCGTCTTCGGCGAAGCCCTGCGGCGGCAGGCCCTGCTGCATCTGGCCGAGATGGGCGTGCCGGTGAAGTACGGGCACAGCGAGGTGGGCTACATCCAGCCAGACGAAGGCGACAACCGGATCTGGGAGCAGCACGAGGTCGAACTCGCGCTGCAGCCCCTGCCGCAGGCGGCCGACGCCGTGGTGCTGACGCAGTGGGTCCTACGCAACCTGGCGCATCGGGCAGGGCTCCGGTGCAGTTTCGACCCGGTGCTCAGGCAGGGGCACGCTGGATCGGGCATGCACTTCCACCTCTCACCGGTCGCAGGTGGCACCCCGCTGGCTGTTGGAGCCGGCAACGACGGGCTTGGTGACGAGGCGTCGTGGGTCGTGAGCGGGCTGGCGACACTGGCGGGGGCGCTGATGGCCTTTGGCAACCGCACGCCCAACAGCTTCGTGCGCCTGAGCCAGGCCCGAGAGGCGCCCAACCGCGTGACGTGGGGCCGGTACAACCGCAAGGCGCTCATCAGGCTGCCGATCGTGGCGCGCGGGGCCGACAACCGCGCGGTGTCGGCCGAGACGGTCGAGTTCAGGCTTCCCGATGGGTCGGCGCATCCCCACCTGCTGCTCGCGGGCATCGCGCAGGCCACGGTGCTCGGACGCTCGATGCCGACCGAGGCGCGCGCGCGCCTCATCGAACGCACGAGCGCCGCGGGCGCAGCCGCCGATGCGGTCGGCGTGCCCAGGTCGTTTGCCGACGTGACCGAGGCGCTGTCTCGCGCGCGCGCCGCGCTCGAGGCGGGCGACGTGTTTCTGCCGCGCGTGATGGACCGCGTCATCGACGGCTTGTCGCGGCAGGCGTGAACGCCCGCGCGGGGCCCGCGTGCCGCAAAGGCCGGCTCAAATCACGCCGAGCCCCTTCAGCACCGACAGCATGATGGCGGCCGCCATCACCGATCCGATCTGGCCGCCGGTGTTGGCGGCCATCGCGTGCATCAGCAGAAAGTTCTGCTTGTCCCAGCGCTGACCCTCGTTCTGCACGAGGCGGGCCGCCATCGGGTAGGCCGAGATGCCGGCGGCGCCGATGAGCGGATTGATCCTGCCGCCCGAGAGCAGGTACCACAGCTTGCCGAGCAGCAACCCGCCGACGGTGTCGATCACGATGGCGACGAGGCCCAGGGCGAAAACCAGCATGGTCTCCTTCCTGAGGAAGTCGGTGCCGAGCATGGTGCCGCCGATCGCGAGGCCGAGGAACAGCGTCGCGATGTTCGCGATCTCGTTCTCTGACGCCTTCGCGAGACGGCCGGCGACCCCGGTGACCTTGATGAAGTTGCCGAGCATGATCATGCCCATCAGGGGCAGGCCCTTGGGCGCGATGATGCCGGTGATGACCGTCACTACGATCGGAAAGACCATCAGGGCCGTGGGCGAGACCCTGCCGGCGACCGGGGGCATGGGGGTCTGACGTTCCTTCTTCGTGGTGAGCAGCCGCATGATCGGCGGCTGGATGATCGGCACGAGCGCCATGTAGGAGTAGGCCGCCACGGCGAGCGATCCGACCATGGCCTCGGGAATCTTGCCGAGGCCGGCGAACAGGTTCGACACGTAGATGACTGTCGGGCCGTCGCAGGCGCCGATCGCGGCGACGGCGACCGCGGACTCGCGCGAGAACCCCAGCGCGAGCGCCAGGAGCAGCGTCAGGAAGATGCCCAACTGGCCGGCTGCGCCGAACAGCAGCAGCCTGGGATTGGCGAGCAGCGGCGAGAAGTCGGTCATCGACCCGATGCCGACGAAGATGAGCAGCGGGAACAACTCGTTGCCGATACCCATGTCGTAGAACGTGCGGAGCACGCCTTCGTGCGACATGACCTCGCTCAGCGGCAGGTTCACGAGCATGCAGCCGAACGCGATAGGCAGCAGCAGCAGCGGTTCGACGCCCTTCGCGACCGCCAGGTAGAACATCACGCCGGCGATGCCGAGCATGACGAGGTTGGGCCCGCCCTGGGTCGAGAGGAACCGCACGCCCTCAGACAGGGCCGAGAGACCGGCGAGGATGGCTTCGAGCATGATGCGGCCTCCTCAGTCGCGGCGCGCCCCGGCCTTGTCGGCGGGGAACAGCCGCGTGATCGCGGTGATGACGAGGGTGAGCACGTACAGAGTGAGCAACGTCCCGCCCATGCCGACGATGAGCATGGTGAGGCCGAACGTGAGGTTGTCCATGGCGTGAAGGGGTTAGTGCGAGGCGCTGTCTCGACCCGACAGCCGGGAGTGCCACGACGAGAGCACGATGGACGTGGCGAGGATCATGCCGATCATCAGGAGCGCAAACAGCACGCCGGTCGAGCCGATGACGAGGAGGACGACAGGCGTGCTGGTGACGGCAGGAGTGGCGTCTGGTAACACGTGAAAGACCAGGAGGAGCGGGGCCCCGGACGAGGTCCCGGTCGCGGCCGGTCAGGCGCATGGAGGCGGCCGACGGCGCAGTGCGGCACGACCATTATGGACCCGCGGATCGACAAGTCAAGCCGGGCCAACGACAGTCGGCCCCATCGCGATCGCGGCCACGACAGCCTCGGGAGGCGTGCCCAGACGGCGTCACGGGCGCGACGTCGGGTGCGCGCTGACGCAAGCGGCGACGCCGAGGGCGGAGGGCTGGCCGGTTACGACGCGCGCTTGTGCCAGACGAAGTACACCGGTACGCCCAGCAGCACGATCACGAGGCCAGGCCAGGTGGTCGCCGTGCGATACGCGAACAGCACGAGCAGGACGGCCGTCGCCCCGACGATGTAGAGCGCCGGCACGAACGGGTAGCCGAAGGCCTTGTAGGGGCGCGGGGCGTCGGGGCGCGTGCTGCGCAGGCGGAAGATGCCGGCGATGGTGAGGATGTAGAAGATCAGCGCCGCCGAAATCACGTAGTCGAGCAGGTTCGAGTAGAGGTTGCCGTAGGCGCCCGTCGCGGGATTGAAGGTTCGCGGCAGCACCAGCACCACCGCCCACGCGCCCTGGAGCACCAGCCCCCAGGCGGGCACCTTGGCGGGGTTGAGTCCGCCGGCTCGCTTGAAGAACAGCCCGTCGCGCGCCATCGCGTAGTAGGCGCGGGCGCCGGCGAGGATCAGGCCGTTGTTGCAGCCGAACGTCGAGATCATGATCGCCACGGCCATGATCGTCGCGCCGAGTCCGGGGAAGATGACGTTCAACGTGGCCGTGGCCACGCGATCCGACGGGGCGTTCTGGATGGCCTCGAGCGGCAGCGTGACGAGATAGGCCACGTTCGCCAGCAGGTACAGCGAGATGACGATGATGGTGCCGAGCGCGAGCGACAACGGGATGTTGCGCTTGGGGTCCTTGACTTCGCCGGCGGTGAACGTGATGTTGTTCCAGGCGTCGCTCGAGAAGAGCGAGCCGGTCTGCGCCACGCAGATGGCGACGAACAGGCCGAAGGCGCTCGCGGCGGTGAGGCCGGGCACGATGTCGACGTGGCCGCGCGGCGTCCAGAGGTCACTGAAGTTCGCCGAGACGGCGCCGCTGTTCCAGCCCATGGCGACGCCGATGACGATCAGCGCGAGCAGCGCGCCGGTCTTGGCGGTCGTGAACGTGTTCTGGATGGCCTTGCCGACCTCGAGCCCGCGCGTGTTCGACCACGTCAGCACCACGATGAGAACGATGCCGACGAGTTGTGCCGTCGACAGCGACAGCGCGTACCCGCTGCTGATGTGCACCGGGGCGACCAGGTAGCTCGATTCCGAGATGGCCGGCCACAGGACGCCGAGAAACCGCGCGAAGGCGACGGCGACGGCCGCGATCGTCCCGGTCTGGATGACCATGATGAGCGTCCAGCCGTAGAGGAAGCCCCAGAGGGGCGAGAAGGCCTCGCGCAGGTAGATGTACTGGCCGCCGGCGCGGGGCATCATGGCCGCGAGTTCGCCGTACGAGAGGGCGCCGACGATCGTCAGGATGCCGGTCACGATCCATGCCCCGAGCAGCCATCCCGGGCTGCCGACCATCCTCGCCATGTCGGCCGACACGATGAAGATGCCCGAGCCGATCATCGAGCCGACCACGACCATCGTGGAGTCGTAGAGGCCGAGCCCGCGGTGGAACTCGGTGTCGAGCTGGTCGGCGGCGGCGTTGGCGTGGGTGGCAGACGGCTTGGCCATTCGTGTCCTGGGGCTCGCGCTCGCAGCAGGCGTGCCAGCGCAGATGTTGGGCTGTTGGGCGCCGGGAATATATCATGCAGCCCACCCCGGAGCGTCGATGACCCCCTACGTGCTCAAGCTCGACATGATTCAGACCCTCGCACTGGCCTCGCTGGTGCTCTTCGCAGGCTATGGCATCCGCCGCCGGGTGGCCTTTCTCGATCGCTACAACATCCCGGCACCGGTCGTCGGGGGCTTCGTCTTTGCCGCCGTCGCCCTCGTGTTGCGCCTGCAGGGGGTGCTCGCGTTCGAGTTCGACACGACCCTCCAGGCACCGCTGATGGTGGCGTTCTTCACGACCATCGGCCTTGGCGCCAGCCTCTCGCTGCTCAAGATCGGCGGGCCGCAGGTCCTGCTGTTCTGGGGGCTGGCGTCGACGCTGGCAATCCTCCAGGACGTCGTCGGCGTGAGTTTGACGAAGGTGCTCGGCGTGCATCCGTTTCTCGGGCTCATCGCGGGTTCGATCACGATGACGGGCGGGCACGGGACGGGCGCGGCCTTTGGCAAGTTGATGGAGGAGACGTACCAGTTCCAGGGCGCCGTCACCCTGGCGATGGCAGCCGCGACGTTCGGCCTCGTCAGCGGGGGCCTGATCGGCGGACCCGTCGCCACGGCGCTGATCCGCGGACGGAAGCTCACCTCGGGCGGCGCGTCGTCAGGGGCTGCTGGTGACGCGCGGGCGATGGGCCTCGACTCGGAAATCGACACCGAGATGTCGGGCGAGGCCGCCACGGCCTACCGCCTGCTGCAGACGATGACCATCGTGCTGGTGGCGATGTGGATCGGGTCGCTTGTCAGCCGGTGGCTGGGGCAGTACGTCACGCTTCCGGCCTACATCGGGGCCATGCTCGTCGCGGCCGTCATGCGCAACGGGGCCGATGCCACGAGATGGCTGCGCATCGAGCAGCGGGTCGTGGATGACCTCGGGACCATCGCGCTGTCACTGTTCCTGGCGATGGCGCTCATGTCGCTCAAGCTGTGGGAACTGCTCGACCTGGCGTTGCCGCTGCTCGTCATCCTGACGGTGCAGGTGTCGATGATGGCCGCGTTTGCGTACTTCATCACCTACCGGGTCATGGGCCGCGACTACGATGCGGCAGTCATGGCCGGCGGGCACTGCGGGTTCGGGCTCGGGGCGACGCCGAACGCGGTCGCCAACATGGAGTCGATCGTCGAGCGGTTCGGGCCGGCGCCTCGTGCTTTCCTGGTCGTGCCAATGGTCGGCGCGTTCTTCATCGACTTCACGAACGGCCTGATCATCACGTTCTTCATCAACCTGGTGAAATGATGGACCTGACGCGCGAGACGGCGTGGGCGCTGCTCACGGAACACACCAAGGGCGAATCGCTGATCAAGCACTGCCTGGGCGTCGAGGCGGCCGTGCGGTACTACGCGCGGAAGTTCGGCGAAGACGAGGAGGTCTGGGGATTCGTGGGGCTGATCCACGACTTCGACTACGAGAAGTACCCCGACCAGGAGAACCACCCCTATCGCGGTGTCGAGATCCTGCGCGCCGCCGGGGCGCCCGAGTTCGTCTGCCGCGCCATCCTGTCGCACGCGGAATACACGGGCGTGACCCGCGACTCGCTGCTCGAGAAAGCGCTCTACGCCTGCGACGAGATGTCGGGGTTCGTGACCGCCGCGGCGCTGGTCCGGCCATCGAAGAGCGTGCTCGACCTCGAGGCGAGCTCGGTCAGGAAGCGGATGAAGGACAAGGCGTTTGCCCGGGCCGTGTCGCGCGACGACCTCGCGCACGGCGCCGAGGCGCTCGGCCTGCCCCTCGAAGCGCACATCGCGAACGTCATCGAGGGGCTGCGCCTGCAGGCCGATGCCCTCGGCCTGCGCGGGACGCTGTGACCTCGAGTCGTGGCCGCGTCCGGCCATCAGCCTGCGGCCGAACTGGCCGCCCGAGGGCTCCGTATATGCCTGCGTGTCTGTCGCGACCCCGCCCCTCGAGGCCCCTGTGGTCATGAGCGCGCCGCCCGATCCCCTGACGTCGGTGGTGTCGCTCGACCATGTCACGGTGATCTACGGCAAGGCGGCAGCCCTGCGCGACGTGTCGGCCGTGTTCCCTGCGGGGGCCGTCGGCCTGCTGGGGCCAAACGGCGCCGGCAAGAGCACCATGATCAAGGCGCTGCTCGGGTTCGTGGCGCCGTCGCAGGGCGAGATGAAGGTCCTGGGACTCGACGTGCGGAAGCAGCCGCGCGAGATCCGGGCGCGCATCGGGTACATGCCCGAGAACGACGCGCACATCCCGGGCATGAACGCGGTGAGTTTCGTGGGCTACTGCGGCCAGCTGGCCGGGCTCCCGCCGGTCGATGCCATGCAGCGCGCGCACGAGGTCCTCTACTACGTCGGTCTCGGCGAAGCGCGCTACCGCAACGTCGAGACGTACTCGACCGGCATGAAGCAGCGGATCAAGCTGGCACAAGCCCTGGTGCACGACCCCGACCTCCTCTTCCTCGACGAGCCGACGAACGGGATGGACCCGAAAGGCCGCGACGAGATGCTCGAGCTGATCCACGACCTCGGGCACAACAAGCAGGTCAACCTGATCCTCTCGTCGCACCTGCTGCCCGACGTCGAGTTCGCCTGCGACCACGTCGTGGTGATGGACAAGGGCACGGTGGCGGCGCAGGGGCCGATCCAGCAGCTCAAGGGGCCGGCGGGGCGCGTGTTCGAGCTGCGGTTCAAGGGCGACATCCTGCAGTTCACGGGCGTCCTGGCGGCCGAGGGCATCCAGGCGCACGCCACCGACGAAGACGTGATGCGGGTGTTCGTGCCCGAGGGGAAGTCGGCGCGCGACGTGTTCACGCTGGCGGCCACGCACGGCGTGCAGGTGCGCCACCTGCGGCCGAGCGTGCCGACGCTCGAGGACGTGTTCGCCCGCGCGGTGGGCGAGGAGTAAGGCGATGCCCATTCATGACCAGAGCTATCGCCGCTACGCGGGGCAGCGCGACGACGTCAAGGCGGCCTGGCTGGTGATCGCCAGGACGGGCATCGTGAACCTGCTCAAGAAGCGCGCGTTCGTGGGACTCCTGGCGGCGTCGTGGATCCAGTTCGTGGTGCAGGCCGTGCGGATGTACCTGGCATCGTCGATCCCGCAGGCACAGATCTTCGCCCTCAGCGCCGAGTCGTACCGCGGGTTCCTCGACACGCAGTCGAGCTTCCTCTTCTTCGTCACCATCTACGTCGGCGCCGGCCTGATCGCCGACGACCGCCGGGCCAACGCCCTGCAGCTGTACCTGTCGAAGCCCCTGACGCGGATCGACTACATCGGCGGGAAGATGGCCATCCTGATGGTCTTCCTGCTGGGCGTGACGATGGTCCCCGCGCTGCTGCTCCTGCTGCTGCAGGGGGTCATCTCGGGATCGTTCGAGTTCCTGCGCAACAACCTGCGGCTGATCCCGGCCATCACCCTGTTCTCGCTGGTGCAGGTACTCACCGCGGCGTTCTCGATCCTGGCCCTGTCGTCGATGTCGAACTCGAGCCGCTTCGTCGGGATCATGTATGCCGGCGT
The DNA here is from genome assembly GCA_016789685.1 of Acidobacteriota bacterium. GTDB lineage: Bacteria > Acidobacteriota > Vicinamibacteria > Vicinamibacterales > JAFNAJ01 > JAEUQQ01. The sequence continues at coordinate 9,679 of JAEUQQ010000288.1, forward strand.
CGTGTTCTTCACGGCGGCGATGTACGGGGCGCTGCGGGCCATCCTGGGCACGAGTTCGGTGTCGTGGATCTCGTTCTCGGCGAGCGTCGAGCAGGTGGGTGACGCCATCTTCCGCACGAAGCTCTCGTACGACACGCCCCCCATCGTGTCGTTCATCGTCGTGCTCGCC
>JAEUQQ010000346.1 GCA_016789685.1 Acidobacteriota bacterium
GCCATGAACAGGTTGCGATCGCCGATCTGCGTGTGCCCGCCCCCGCCCTCGGTCCCGCGGTGGATCGTGACGAACTCCCGGAAGACGTTGTTCGACCCGATCGTCACGCGCGTCACGCCGCCGCTGTACTTCAGGTCCTGCGGCGCGAGCCCGATCGACACGAGCGGATAGATGTCGTTGTCGTCACCGATCGTGGTCCACCCGTCGATGACCGCCGACGCGCCGATCTTGCAGTTCGCCCCGATGACGACGTGAGGCCCGATGGTCGCGTGCGGGCCGATGGTCGTGCCCAGGCCGATCGTCGCCCCGGGCGAAACGATGGCGCTGGGATGGATGTCGGTGGGCGCGGGCGAGATCGCGAGCCAGAGCGTGGCCTCGACCGCCACCTGCTCGCCGACCCACGCGGTGGCGCGCACCCTGGCCAGGGCCGTGCGTTCGCGATCGACCACGATCTCGACGCGCACCCGATCCCCGGGGACCACGGGACGACGGAACTTGGCCCCGTCCACGCCGCGCAGCCGGGCACGCTCGCGCCCCGACGCGGCGACCAGGGCCGTCGCCGCCTGCGCGAACGTCTCGAGCATCAGGACACCCGGCATGACCGGGGCCCCGGGAAAGTGTCCCTGGAAGTAGTCTTCGCCGACGGTGACGTTCTTGACGGCAACGACCCGGCGCCCCGGGCCGTGCTCGACGACGAGGTCGACGAGCTGCCCGGGATACCGACCGTCGAGCCGTTCGACGGCGTGCGAGAGAGAGAGCGACACGGGGGCGGCGCGCCCTACTGCTTGGGCGCGGCGGGCGATGCCACGACCTGGTCGAACCGCTTGATCACGTCACCCGTCACGTCGAGGCCGGGGTACGCCCACACCACCCCCGCGTCGGCCACGCTGAAGACCATCTGGAGGTTCTTCTCCTTGGCCACGGCGTCGATGATGGGCATCAGCTTGCGCTGGAACTCGTTCTGCAGTTCCTGCTGGAGTTCCTGCACCTCGGCCTGCGCGTCCTGCGTGTAGCGCTGGATGTCGACCTGCAGCTTCTCGATTTCCTTCTCGAGGCCGCCACGCGCGGCGTCGTTCATCATCGCCCCGCCCTTCTGGAGCTTCTCCTGCGCGTCGGTGAGCTGCTTCTGCTTGCCCGCCAGTTCGGCGACCTTCTTGTCGTTCAGGGCCTTGACGCGCGTGGTGGCCGACTTGCCCTCGGCCGACTCGTTGGCGATGCGCTGAATGTTGAGGTACGCAATCGTTGCCCCGGCGGGGAACGGGATGGCAGGTGCCGCCGCAGCGGCCTGCGCCGGAGCCGGAGCCGCCGGCGCTGCGGCCTGCTGGGCGTACGAGGGACCCGCCACCAGCATGGCGCTGAGGGCAACGGCGAGAGCGAGCGACTTCATCGGCAAACGTCCTTTCACTAGAGGATGCGAGACCACGGAAACAGGCGGGCGACTAGAACGTCGATCCCACCGCGAAGCGGAACGTGAACCTCTTCTGCGGCTGCAGGTTGTTGTCGAAGATGCCCTGCCGCTGCGGGTTGTAGGCGAAGATCAGCCGGAACGGGACGTTCAGCACCGGCATGAAGAACCGGATTTCGGCGCCCGTCGAGGTCTTGAAGTTGTCCCAGCCGAAGCCCTGGTACGTGAGCGTCGTCGGCGATCCCGTCGACGTCGAGGGGATGATCGGCGTGAACAGGAAGTTCGGGACCGACGAGATGTCGCTCGTCGGGAACGGCACGAAGGCCTTGGCCGGCTCGGGAACGAAATCCGGCACCTGGCCAGCGTCGTAGAACAGGACGAGGCGCACCGGGCCCGCGATCGAGATCAGGTACTCGAAGTTGAACAGCAGGCTCTTGTTGCCGCCGATGACCAGGAACGAGTTGGGATCACGCGGGCCCACCGACCGCAGGTCGAACCCGCGGATGCTGTACTCGCCACCGAGGAACAACCGTTCGAAGATCGGCAGCGACTTCGTGCTGCCGTACTCCTTGACCATCTCGAACTGCGCGCGCGCGCCGAACGACGTCCGCCGCGTGTGCTGGAAGAAGCCCACCGTCTCGAGCCGCGGCTTGATGAAGTTGACGTTGCCGCCAATGCCCGCCAGGTCGATCGAGGCCGACAGGCGCTTGCCCGACGTCGGGAAGATCGGGTTGTCGATCGTGTTGTAGACGATGCTCGGCACGATCTTCGAGATGGTCCGCTTCCCGCCCTCCCTGACCAGCAGGGCGTCGGCCAGGAACGGGTTGTTCTCGGTCAGCCCGCCGTTGGTGTAGAGCTCGTTGAGGTCCTTGACCTCGACGTTCTCGAGGCTGTAGTTCACGAACGCACGCGTGAAATCGCGCACCGGGAACCCGAAGACGAGGTTGCCGCCCGCCGAGGCCTGCGTGAACTGGTTGTAGTACTTGATCTCGCGCTTGTAGAGATCGAAGCCGCCCGTGATCGGCCGGTCGAACAGGTAGGGCTCGGTGAACGCCAACTGGTAGTTCTGCGTGCGCGACCCTGCCTGCAGCGACAGCGTCAGCGTCTCGCCCTTGCCGAGGAAGTTGGCGGTCTGGAACGCCAGCTGCCCGAAGAAGCCCTCGAACTGCGACACGCCCGCGCCGAACGTCAGCTGGTTGCGGTTCTGCTCCTCGAGCTTGAGCGTCACGTCAACCTTGTTGTCGGCGCCGGGCGTCTTGTCGACGCCGATCGCGTCGCCCTCGAGGTTCTTGAAGTACCCGAGCTGGTTCAGCCGCTTGACGCTGAACTTCAGCGCCTCGGTGTTGAACACGCCGTTCTCGTAGAGGCGGATCTCGCGGCGGATGACGTTGTCGCGCGTCGTCGAATTGCCGACGAACGTGATGCGGTTGACGAAGTACTGCTTGCCCTCCTGCATCCGCATCGTCACGTCGACGATGGCCGGCGCGTTCGGGTCGGCCGGCGGTGCCTCTGCAGCCGCGGCGTCGTCGGCCTTGGGCTGATCGCGCGGACTCAGGTCGGGGAACCCCGTGAACTCGAAGTAGCCGCCCGACCCGTAGACCTCGCGCGCCTTCTCGAGACCCTTGCGGATGTGCTTCTCGGCGTAGAACTGCCCTTCCTTGAGCTTGAAGAGCGGCCGCAGGCCCTCGGGCTTGACCACCGTGTTGCCGTCGAACGTGAAGTTGCCGACGCGATAGCGGCGTCCCTCGGTCACGGGCACG
>JAEUQQ010000367.1 GCA_016789685.1 Acidobacteriota bacterium
TCTGGCTGGCCGGGGTCGCGGGCCTGCTCGTGGCGCGCCTGGCGGGTCCGCGCGCCGGCACCGTCGAGCGCGTGGCGCGGGCGTGCTTCATGCTGCTCGTCGCCTACATCGCGCTGATGACGGCGGGATCGTGGCGAGCGCGTACGCTGGCGGCCGCCTGGCTCGACGAGCACGGGGTGGCCTGGGAACAGCTCGTCCCCAACCCGGTCGCGGCCAACTCGTTCGCCCGCGAGGTGATCGTGGTGCGCGACGACCGGTACGCGTTCCTGCGCGTCGGCCTGCTGGGCGGCGACGTCGGCGTGTCGGCGCCAGAGGTTGCGCGTGGCGACGACGCGACGCGGGTCATCGCCGCAGCGCTGGCCCGGCAGGAACACGCGGGGCTGCGGAACTGGCTGCGGCTGCCCGCGTATGAGGTGTACCGGGAAGCTGGCGGCTGGCGCGTGGTGGTACGCGACATGCGCTACGCACGGCTCGGGCGGCGCGCCCCGGGCGAAGCCGACATCGTCGTGTCGGACGCCGACGTCGCCGCCATCGGCCCAGGCACGGCGGACGTGCCGCGGCCGTGAGGCACCGGGCGCCGGGCAGTCCTCGGAAGAGGGACCGGCGCGGTAGAATGTCGTTTCCGCACGGCCATACGGGCCCAGGCACGAGGAGCAGGCGCACATGAGCATCTTCGAGTTCATCAAGGGTGAGTTGCTCGAGGTCATCGAGTGGACCGACGACTCGCGCGACACGCTGTCGTATCGCTTCCCGGACGATGACAAGGCGATCAAGAACGGCGCGCAGCTCATCGTGCGCGAATCGCAGGTCGTGCAGTTCGTCTACACGGGCGAGTTCGGCGACACGTTCGGCCCGGGCAAGCACACGCTGACGACCGACAACATCCCGATCCTCACGAAGCTCAAGTCGTGGAAGTTCGGGTTCAACTCGCCGTTCAAGGCCGACGTCTACTACGTCACCACGCGGTTGTTCACCGGCAACAAGTGGGGCACGTCGAATCCCATCATGCTCCGCGACCAGGACTTCGGCATCGTCCGGGCCCGGGCGTTCGGCACCTACGACTTCAAGATCGTCGATCCCAAGGTCTTCCTCAAGGAAGTGGCGGGCTCGGATCACAACTTCAGGCTCGACGAGTTCGCTGACACGATGCGCTCGCGCATCATCAGCATCTTCAGCGAGGCGCTCGCGACCTCGAAGGTGCCGGTGCTCGACGTGGCGACGCGCTACAGCGAACTCGGCGAGGCGCTGCTGCCGCTGATCAACCCGATCGTGACCGCGAAGTACGGCCTGCAGATCGCCAGCTTCATCGTCGAGAACGTGTCGGTGCCGCCGGAAGTCGAGGCCGCGATCGACAAGCGCTCGTCGATGGCTGCGGTCGGCAACCTCAACGACTTCGTGAAGTACCAGATGGCCAAGGGCTTCGAAACCGGTGGCGGCGGCAGCGGAGCGGGCATGGCGAGCGAACTCGCCGTCGGCTTCGCCATCGCGCAGCAGATGATGCAGCAGCAGGGCGTCGTCGCCCCGACACCGGCGGTGGCCGGTGCGGCCGTGCCGGTGGGCATGGCGGCTCCCGCCGTCGCGGCGGCAGCGGCGGCCTCGACCGCACCGGCGCTGCCCGACCTGATGTCGCCTGCCGACGTGGCGCAGGCGCTCGGCGTGGGCGAGGCCGACGTGATGGCCATTCTCGAATCGGGTGAGCTCAAGGGCAAGAAGATCGGATCGGCCTGGCGCATCAAGAAGGCCGCGCTCGACGAGTACCTCTCGCACTGACCATGAACGACGTCTCGGCGGTCCAGAAACACACGTGCGCGGCGTGCGGAGCGCCCGCCGAGTGGAATGCCGCCAAGCTCCGCTTGGTGTGCCCGTTCTGCGGCACCGAGACGCCGTTTGAGATGAAGCCGGCGACGGGCCAGATCGAGGAGATCGATCTGGCCCGCACGCTCCGCGACCTCGACGACACCCAGCGCGGGTGGAAGGGCGCCAGGAAGACCGTCCAGTGCCAGAGCTGCAAGGCCGTCTCGGTCTTCGACCCCGACCGGGTCGGCCAGCGGTGCGATTTCTGCGGCTCGCCCGCGATCGTCGACTACAACGAGATCAAGGCCCCGATCAGCCCGCAGAGCCTGCTGCCGTTCCGCGTGTCGGAGAGCAGCGTCCGCGAGACGATCCGCAAGTGGTACGCGAGACGCTGGTTCGCGCCAAACGCCCTGTCGAAGAAGGCGCTGGTCGATACCATCAAGGGCATCTACATCCCCTACTGGACCTTTGACGCGCACGTCCACTGCCCGTGGACGGCCGAAGCAGGGCACTACTACTACGAGACCGAGCGTCGCAACGGCAAGACCGAGCGCGTGCGCAAGGTCAGGTGGGAACCGGCGTCAGGCGTCGTCGACCACTTCTTCGACGACACGCTCGTGTCGGGAACCCGCGGGGTCCACGAGGCGCTGCTGCGGAAGATCGAACCGTTCCCCACCGCCGAACTCGTGCCGTACGACCGCGCCTATCTCGCCGGCTTCGTCGTCGAGCACTACCAGGTCGTGCTGTTCGACGCGGCACAGGCCGCCGCAGGACGCATGGACGCGGAACTGCGCGGAATATGTGCGAGCCAGGTCGCCGGCGACACCCATCGCAACCTGCAGATCCATCCGTCGTATTCGGCGCAGACGTTCAAGCACATCCTCGTGCCGATCTGGCTGCTCGTGTACAACTACCGTGCCAAACCCTTCCAGGTCGTCGTCAACGGGTTCACGGGCGCGATGGACGGCGAGTATCCCAAGAGCGGCTGGAAGATCTTCTTCGCCGTGCTCGCGGTGATCCTCATCTTCCTGTTCATCGTCTGGCTCGACGCGAATTGACGACCGGAGGGCTCACGGCTCCCGGGGGGCGCATCATGATGCGCCCCGACGGGTCCGTGAGACCGCCCGCACGAGGCGTCGGGCGAAGCCAGGCGTGAGTTCGCGCCTCCGGCGTAGGGGCGCATCACGATGCGCCCCGTCCCCCGCCCCGTCCCATGTCCTCGCCCCAGTTACATCCGCTCAGACAACAACGCCACGCTCAACGCGTAGTGGTGGGCGCAGTTGTAGGTGAGGATCGACTCGTAGTTCGACGACACGAGGAAGGCGCGGTCGCCGCTGCGCACGAGCGACGCCGGCCGCGTGCTCTTCGGCAGGTGCCGCCCACGCGGCAGCGTGATGCCGAGCGCCTGCCACTCGTTCCACGAGCGCGGAGCCGTCATCTCGCGCTCGGCACGGCAGCCCACCGGTCGCAGTGGCACGGCGGCGGCCACGGCCGAGGCCGCGCGATCCGACACCACCACTTCGCGACCCCAGCGCAGGTCAGGCTCCCAGCCGTTCTTCGACAGGTAGTTGGCAATCGAGGCGAACACGTCCGCCGGTGACGTCCAGATATTCCTTCGGCCGTCACCGTCGAAGTCCTCGGCGTACCGCAGGTAGCTCGAGGGCATGAACTGCGGCTGTCCCATCGCACCGGCCCACGAGCCGCGCAGCATCGACAGTTCAGCATCGCCGCGGTCGACGATCGTGAGCGCGTCGAAGAGCTGCCCGCGGAAGAACGGCCCGCGGCGCGGGTCCCAGGCGAGGGTCGCCAGGGCCGCGACCGTCGGCCGCACGCCGGTGAAGCGGCCGAAGTTCGACTCGATGCCCCAGATGGCGATCACGACCGCCGGCGGCACCTTGTACTGGGCCGACACGCGGGCCAGCAGGGTGCGATGCGTGCGCAGGGCGGTGCGCGCCTGCTTCGTGAACGTGGGCGTCAGCCGGCGCTTCAGGTAGGCATCGAGTGTCAGCACGAACTCGGCCTGCGAGCGGTCGCGCTCCCGGACGACCTCGAGCATCTCGATTCCGTCAAAGGCCTGGCGCACGGTCTCTTCGCGGATGCCCCGGCCGACGGCCTCGCGTTTGACCTCGTCGAGCCACTGCGCGAACGGCACCGGATCCGTGTCGTCGCGGCGATCGGCCCCAATGGGCGACGTGGCGACCAGGATCACCGCCAGTGCGGCAGCGCTCGCGCGCGCGAGGGTCGACATGGCGGGCATGACCTCAGTATGCCACGGGGCGTTGGAGTGTCTGGGGAGACTACGACGCGAGGTGCCGGGTAGATCCCGGCCGTGCGGCCCGGGGGCCGTTCAACGCAACGCCGCCGGTCGGCGCGGGGCCTCAGGCCTCGACGACGTTGCTCGGCGGCGTCTCGATGCCGCCATTCTTCGGCGAGGGCGCCGCCGCCTGCGTCGAGGCGGCCGGCGGCTCATCGGCGCGGCTGCTGCGGAACGCAAGCATGATCGAGCGCAACAGGTCGATGGCCTTCGCCAGTGGCGGCGTGCCGATCTGGTTCGGGTCTGACCTGGCCGGCAAGGCCGACGGCCCGGGCGTGCTCACCGCAAACACGCTGGCGCTCGTCGTCTGGTAGTCGCCCGACAGGCTCGCGAGCGAATCCAGGTCCCTGGCATCGACCTTGTCGAAGAATGTCGTCGCCGAGCCATCCTTGACGGCTGCCTGGAACGCCCTGGCCACCGCGCGCAGATCCTGGCGTTCGTCGGCCGACAGATCGCCTTCGACACTCACCGCCACCGCGCGTGAGACGGAACGCGACGCTGCCGCAACGTCCTGCCCGCCGATGTGCCCGCGTGCATCGTAGCCAATCGCCGCTGACTCGACGCTCTGGCTCGATGACAGCGTGACGCGGTCACCTTCGGCAGTCACGACCGTGAGCGACGCGCGCGACTGCGTTACCGTCGCGGCAACGCTTCCGTCGCCAGACGGCGGCACATACCCGTCGAGCGTAGCTGCTGTGTTGACTGCTGGCACCATGGGATCGTCTCCTGCTGGACGGCCCTCCCGGGAGACCGTCGCAAGAGGAATCGGCTGGTGTCGAATGATCTTGAATCGGGCCAGCGGTGGCGGCCGGGGGCTGGGGTCAACAGGCGATCAAACGGCGATCCTGTTGACCCTGATGGGGATAGCCCGCCGGGGCGCGGTCGCGGAGATTATTTGTCGCCGCCAAGCGTCGCGGTGATCTTGAACGGCGCCTTCCGCGACTTGAGGTTCTGCCAGAGGTCGGCCTCGAGCGTCACCGACTACATACCGGCCGGCCCGGAATAGTTGAGCACGGCCGCGTAGTTCATGATAGAGTAGCCGTTCTGAGAGACGTCGAGCACCTCGCCCTTGGCGTT
>JAEUQQ010000438.1 GCA_016789685.1 Acidobacteriota bacterium
CGAGCGACTGGCGCGCGTGGGCGTCGTGGCGTTCGACAAGACGGGAACCCTCACGCGCGGGCTCCTGCGCGTCAGCGATGTGGTGGGCTTGCACGGGACGCCCGCCGACGAGGTGCGCAGGCTCGCGGCCGGTGTCGAGGCGCGTTCCGAGCATCCCGTCGCGCGCGCGATCGTGGCCGATGCCCGGGCGCACGCGATCATCGTTCCTGCCGTGGATGACTTCCAGGCCACGCCCGGCCGCGGCGCCGAAGGCACGGTCGAGGGGCGGCATGTCCGTGTGGGCAGCCTTCGTGACCTCGATCTCGACGGCGTCCTCGACGTGCAGGGGCGCCAGCACGTGACTGCGCTCGAGGCGACGGGCTGCGGCGTCGCGGTGGTCAAGCGCGATCGCACGCCCGTGGGCCTGGTCGCCGTCGCCGACCAGGTACGCGACGAGGCCACGTCGGTGGTGGCGAAGCTGCGCGGGGCGGGCGTGGGGTGGGTGGCCATCCTGACGGGCGATCGCCGTGCCGTGGGCGAGGCGGTGGGCCGCGAGGTCAGGGCTGACGCGGTGCATGCGGAGTTGCTTCCCGACGGCAAGGTGCAGGCGGTGAGCGACCTCCGCCGGGAGCACGGGGCCGTCGCCATGGTGGGTGACGGCATCAACGACGCGCCGGCGCTGGCGGCGGCCGACGTGGGCATCGCGATGGGGGCGGCGGCGAGCCCGCTGGCGATCGAGACGGCCGACATGGCGGTGCTGGGCGACGACGTGTCAGTGGTGGCGTACGGCGTGCGCCTTGCCCGCGCGACGATGCGCACGATCGGGATCAATGTGGCGTTTGCCCTCGGGATCAAGGTCGTGTTCCTGGCGCTGGCCATTGCCGGCCACACGTCGATGTGGCTCGCCATCCTCGCCGACACCGGCGCCTCACTGATCGTCGTCACCCACGCCCTCCGCCTGCTCCGCATCCGCTGATCTGTGGAAATGGGGGGAAATGGGGTCAGACCCTCATCATCCGCCGGCGTCTGAGTGACGCCTGCCGGAGGCGCCGCTACGGGACCTGGGGGCCGCAACGCTGGTGCCGCGGCCACAACTGCCCATGCCACAGCGAGATCGGCACCCGCACCGGCGTTGCAGGAGGCGCACGCCGCTGTCTGCAGGCCGACGCGACCGGCGGCCGAGGCGACGCGGCACCGACGCCTGGGGTTGACGAAAAGCTCGCCTCGGACCGGTGTTTTCTGCCAAATCGGGTCAGACCCGAAAGATCGCGAAATATGGCGCGGATTTCAGCGGCGGCGGTTGAAGAAGTGGGCTTCGACGAAGTCGTCGATGGCGGTCTGGTCGGCGGGGGCGATGCGCTCGAACTGGAGGCCCATGCCGAGGTTGCGGTCGGTCCAGCAGACGCGGGCGTCGGCGTCGATTTCGCGCGGGCTGCTCGGTAGCCGGAAGCGCAGCGTCATCAGCGTGCCGACGGGTTGTGGCGACGTGGCCCGCAGGCCGACGCCCCCCTTGCCGACGTTGGTCGTGACGGTCGACGCGATCGAGTGCCCGATGCGGTACGAAATGGCGAGCGCCACCTGGACGCGCGGGCTGCTGCGCCGGTTGAAGTTGTCGGGGAAGAGGTGCGGTGCCAGCGACGCGAGGATTTTCTGCGGCGCCGAGTACTCGTTGACGTACGCCGTGATGCCCATCTCGGCGAGGTCGCGCACCTGGCGGGCGTCGGTGATCGTGCCGCTGAAGACCACGATCGGCGTGCGTCCGTCGTCGCGGCTGCGGATGGCGCGCACGACACTGGTGCCCCGCGCCGGCGGCAGACCGAGGTCGAGCAGGATGAGGTCGATGGGCCGTGTCTCGAGCGCCGCCACGAGCTCGGCCAGCGAGGCGACCGGCACGGCCTGATGGCCGGCCTCGTGCAGGGCAGCCGTGAAACGTTCGCGCACGAAAGCCGTGTCGTCGCCGATCAGCACGGTTTTGGTGGAACCTGACGCGTGCGCCATGCGACTCTTGTATCGGACGCGAGGCCGGGCAGGGATAGATGCGTAGGGCAAACCTCGTGCGTTGCAGGGCCGGAAACGATCTCGCTATAATCCGGCTCCCTGCGGCGCGCCGTGGACTGTTCGCCACGTCGGGTCGCGCGCAAGCGCGGCGGTGCGTCTCCTGGAGCGAGTAATGGCCATCTGTCCCGAATGTGATGAACCGGTTGTGATCGACGAAGACGAAGTCGAAGAAGGCGACATCGTCTCCTGCGAAGAATGCGGATCCGTGCTCAAGGTCGTCAGCGTCACGCCGCTCGAGTTCGACGCGGTCGACGACGAGGATGACGAGGACGACGACGAAGACGAGGACTTCGACGACGAGGAAGACGGCGACGCCGACGGCGACGACGAGGAAGAAGAAGAGAAGACCGAGGACTGGGACGAGTGACCGAGACCGCGAGACGCCATCCGACGGGCACCCCGCCTTCGACGACCGATGCGAAGGCTGCCGCCCTGCGGACCTGGATGGCCTCGCGGCGGTCGCTGGTCGTCGCCTACAGCGGCGGCGTCGACAGCGCACTCGTGGCCACCTTCGCCCACGACGTCCTCGGCGACAGTGCCGTCGCGGTCACGGCCGAGAGCGAGAGCTATCCCGAGCAGCATCGGGTGATGGCGCTCGACGTGGCGAGTGCCATCGGGTTCCGCCACGAGTTCATCCGCACGCACGAGCTCGACCGGCCCGAGTACCGCGCCAACCCCACCAATCGCTGCTACTACTGCAAGCACGAGCTGTTCGGGTGCCTGACGCGACTGGCGCGCGACCGCGGCATCGACGCGGTGGCCGATGGCAGCAATGCCGATGACCGTGGCGACTACCGTCCGGGGCGCGAGGCGGCACGCGAGTTCGGCGTGTGCAGCCCGCTCGACGAACTGGGCTTCACCAAGGCCGACATCCGCGCCGTCGCGCAGGCGCGCGGAATCCCGACGTGGGCCGAGCCGGCCTCGGCCTGCCTGTCGTCGCGCATTCCGTACTTCTCCGATGTGACGCCAGAGAAGCTCCGCACCATCGAGCAGGCCGAGCGCGTGCTGCGTGACCTCGGCTTCCGCGTCTTCCGCGTGCGGCACCACGACACTGTCGCGCGAGTCGAACTCGCCCGCGACGAGATGCTGCGCGCCCTCGATCCCGCAATCAATGCGGCCCTGATCGACGGCATCAAGGCCTCCGGGTACCAGTTCGTCACCCTCGACCTGCAGGGGTATCGCCTCGGCAGCCAGAACGAGCCCATCCGGCTCCAGCCTGTGTGATCCCGTGCGCACCCTGACGGTTCCGCGCGCCGTGCTCGGCGTGATCGCCCTCGTGTTCCTCGTCGCGCACCTCATGCGCCTCGCGCCCTCGCTCGAAGACCTCGACTCGGTCAACTTCGCCCTCGGCGTCGAGCAGTACGACATCGCCAGGCATCAGCCGCACCCGCCCGGCTACCCGATCTTCATCGCGCTCGGCAAGCTGTCGTCGGCCGTGGTGGCGCGCGTCGCACCGGCCGAGCAGATCGCGCGCGAGCACGTCGCCCGCGGCCTCGCCGTGTGGGGCGCCATCTTCGGGGCCCTGTGCGTCTTCCCGCTCTTCAGGATCTTCACGGCACTCGACCGGTCGACGCCGCTGGCGCTGGCCGCGACGGCGCTCGTCGTGGCCAGCCCGATGTTCTGGTTCAACGCGTCGCGGCCGATGAGCGACATCCCCGGATTTGCGCTCGCCCTTGTCGCGCAGGCCCTCTTCTTCGTCGCCTACGCCCGACAGCGCGATGCCGCGACCAGGGCCGATGGCCAGGCCATCAGCCGCGACGACCTCGTCGCCTCGGGTACGGCGATCGTCGCCGGCGCGTTCATCGCCGGCCTTGGCATCGGCATGCGCTCGCAGGCCCTGTGGTTGACGCTGCCCCTGCTGGTGCTCGTGCTGATCGATCGCGCGGGGCGCGGGGCGGCGGGCGCCTTGCTGGGGTCGATGATGACCTTCACCCTCGGCGTGCTGACGTGGGCCCTGCCGATGCTGATTGCCGCTGGCGGACCACGTGCGTACGCGGCTGCCCTCGGCTCGCAGGGGCGCGAGGATTTCGAGGACGTGCAGATGCTCATCAGTCACCCGTCGCCTGCGCTGGTCGCGCGCGCGGTGCTGCGGAGCCTGCCGGTGTTGTGGGGACCGCTCGAAATCGGGCTGGCCATCACGGCGATCGCCGTGCTCGGCGGCGTGATCGCGCTCGTGCGCGAGCGGAAGCCGTTGTTGGCGATGACGTGTGCGTACCTGCCGTACGCGCTCTTCCACCTGGCGTTCCAGGACACCGAGCACACGCGGTATGCGATTCCGCTGATCGTGCCGGTCGTGTGGCTCGTCGTGCGTGCGTTCCGCCTGGCGGGCGAGCGCGTCGCCGTCGTGGCGACGGCCGCCTGCGTGGTGCTGAGCCTGGTGCTGGTGAGCCCCGCGCTCACGGCCTACGCCGGCGCGCCGAGCCCGTCGGCGCAGATGCTCGTCGATGTCCAGCGTGCGATCGGCCGCGGCGAGGCCACCAACCGCGTCCTCATGACGCATCACGCGTTTTCGGTGGCGTGGCGGAACGAACCGCTGACCATGGACCGTCTGCCGGTCGTCAGGAAGAACCCGTGGTCGATGGTGGTTGACTACTGGGGCGCGGGCCACACGACGCCTCTGTGGTTCATTGCCGAGCCCGGACCGAACCGGCTCGACCGTCACCACGCGCTGGCCCTCGTGGACCCGGCGAGTCGCCGGATGCGCGGCGACCGGCGGTGGAGCTTCGAGGCCGATCCGCTGCTTGCCGGCGCCCGGCCGTCGATTGCCGATTGGTACGAACTCACGCCGCCTGGCTGGTTCGTGACGACGGGCTGGGCGCTGACGCCCGCGCTGGCCGGGATGGCCGAGCGCGATCGTCGCGGCCCGGCGCTCGGCGGTGTGTCGGGCAAGGTCAGACGCCGCGAGGGCGCAGCGTCGATCCTGATTGGCGGGCGGCACTTCGGGCAGGCCGGGGAGCCCGACGCACGCTACGCGCTGGCGATCGACGGGCGCACGGTGGCGTCGTGGATGGCGCGGCCGGCGGGGGCCTTTCTCGAGCGCATCGCGTTGCCGGCCGGGAGCCTCGCAGGCGCCGGCGTCTATGCCGACCTCACGGTCACGGCCGCGGCCGCCGATGGGAGCGCGCGTCCGCTGCGGACGGCGATCGAGCAGTTCGACCTGCAGGATGTCGACGCGGTGATGTGGGCGTTCGGCGCAGGCTGGCACGAGTCGGAGTTCTCGCTCCAGCGTGGGCGGCTCTGGCGGTGGTCGGCTGACGCATCGACGATCATGGTGGCGAGCGACCGTCCGCAGGCGCTCGAGGTGACGGTGCGCGGCGAGTCACCGCTCCGCTACTTCGACCGTGCGCCGACCGTGAGGGTGATGGCGGGCACGCGCGTGCTTCACACATTTTCGCCCGCGGCCGATTTCTTCGAACGCATCGCGGTGCCGGCCGACATAGACTGGACGGAGGGAGTCGCGTTGCTCCGTGTTGAAACCGACCTGACGTTCGTGCCCGACGAGCGCGAGGGCAACGGTGATCATCGTCGACTCGGGTTGCGCGTGTATGACGTGACCGTGACTGCGTCGGGTGCGATCGTGCGTTGACAGGCACGAAAGGTGCTGGATACCCTTACGCCAACGTTGTTCCTTGTGGAGCCGCCATCGATGACCCGCTCACGATTTGCCCTGTTGACCGCCGTGGTGCTGCTGGCCGTGACCGTTTCGGCCTGCGCGAAGAAGGCGCCGGCACCCGCACCCCCGCCGCCCCCCCCGCCGCCGCCGACACAGCCGGCACCGCCGCCGCCTCCGCCGCCTCCGCCTCCGGCACCGGCACCGGCGCCGAAGCCGCTGACCGAAGACGAGATCTTCGCGCGCAAGACGCTCGACGAGATCAATGCCGAGAAGCCGCTGGGCGACGTGTTCTTCGCCTACGACGAGTTCGAGCTGAGCGCGACGTCACGCCAGGCGCTGCAGAAGAACGTGTCGTGGATGCAGCGCTGGACGACGACCAGGATCAGCGTCGAGGGGCACTGCGACAGCCGCGGCACCGCCGAGTACAACCTCGCGCTCGGCGAGAAGCGTGCGACGGCCGTGCGTGACTATCTCATCAGCCTGGGGATCGACAGCGATCGGATTTCGACGGTCAGCAAGGGCAAGGAAACGCCCTTCTGCACCGAAGAGAACGAGAGCTGCTGGTCGCAGAATCGCCGCGGCCACTTCCTGATCACGGGCAAGTAGCCAGGGGAAGGCGCAGCCTGTTGCGCCGCCCCGGTCGCGTTCGCGTTGCCGACGTGGCGTCGTCCTGACGCCACGTCGCGGCGCTGTCGTTCGCCGCGCGCTACCGCCGCGCCTCCCGCGACAACTGCTCAGCTGCCGCCCTGGGGTCTGTCGCCCCGGTGATCGGCCGGCCGACCACGAGATAGCTGCTCCCCGCCGCGATGGCCTCGGCGGCACTGAGTGTGCGTGCCTGGTCATCGCGCCCGGCGTCGCCGGCCGCGCGGATGCCCGGCGTCACGATCAGGAAATCGTCGCCGCAGGCGCCGCGGATGGCCCTGACCTCGCGCGGCGACGAGACCACCCCATCCACGCCGGCCTCCCGCGCCAACTGCGCCAGCGCCACGACCTGCGCGTCGAGGCCTCGAGAGACCCCGACCTCTTCAAGCGAGGCCGTGTCGAGGCTCGTGAGCACCGTCACCGCGACAATCAGCGGACGGGTGCCGGTCGTGTCGGCGTGCCGATCGGCCGCCTCGCGGGCCGCGCGGAGCATCTGCCGCCCGCCCGAGGCGTGCACCGTCAGCATCCACGCCCCGAGCCGGGCCGCCGCGCTCACGGCGCCGCCGACGGTGTTGGGGATGTCGTGGAACTTGAGGTCGAGGAAGACCCGCGTGCCGTCGGCGGTGATCGTCCGGACGATCGCCGGCCCCTCGGCGGTGAAGAGCTGCTTGCCGATCTTGACGGCGCCCACGGCGCCGCCGACCTCGGCCGCGAGCGCCACGGCACGCGCGGCGGAGTCGACGTCGAGGGCCACGATGATGGGGTTGTCGGTCGAGGTCATGGGCGGGTGTCAGCGTTTCATGTCGAGCGTGCCGACGATCTGCGACACCGACGACAGCTGGTGCCGCGTCATGTAGTCGGCGAGTCCGGTACGCAGATCGTTCCAGATCAGCGGGTTGACGAAGTTGGCGGTGCCGACCTGCACGGCGCTCGCGCCGGCAATCAGGAACTCGAGCGCATCGCCGATCGAGGTGATGCCGCCCATCCCGATCACGGGGATCTTCACTGCCGACGCGCACTCGTACGTCATGCGCACCGCGATCGGCCGGATGGCAGGACCGCTCAGCCCGCCCATGCCGTTCGAGATCTTCGGGCGGCGCGTCTCGACGTCGATCGCAAGCGCGAGGAAGGTGTTGACCAGCGACACCGCGTCGGCGCCGGCCTCTTCGGCGGCGCGCGCGAACGACGCCGGGGCGGTGACGTTCGGCGTCAGCTTCGGGATCACTGGCAGCGTGGTGACCTTGCGCACGGCCGACACGACGTCGTGCGTCCCGGCCAGGCTGCAGCCGAACTGGATGCCACCCTCCTTGATGTTGGGGCACGAGATGTTGAGCTCGATCGCGGCGACGCCCTCGTGGTCAGACAGGATGCGCGACACCTCGGCATACTCGTCAATCGACGTGCCGCACACGTTGACGAAGACGGTGGCGCCCGCGGCGCGCAAGGGCGGCAGGTATTCCTCGACGAACCGGTGCACGCCGACGCCCTGCAGGCCGATGGCGTTGATCATGCCGGCCGGCGTCTCGACGATGCGCTGCGGCGGGTGACCTTCGCGCTCGTTGAGAAAGAGCCCCTTGACGCACACGCCGCCGAGCGACGCGAGGTCGAGCAGGCCGGCGTACTCGACGCCGTAGCCGAAGCACCCCGATGCGGCGATGAAGGGGTTGACGAGCCTGAGGCGACCAATCTGAACGGAGAGATCCATGGTCAGTGTCCGAGCGCGGTCCAGTCGATGGTGCGTCCGTCGAAGATCGGTCCCGCCAGGCACGAGCGCACGTAGTGGCCGTGTCCGCCCTCGTCCAGCGCCTTGACGACGCACGAGTAGCAGCCGCCGAGGCCGCAGCCCATCACCTGTTCGAGCGAGACGTCGCACCGATGCCCGCGCGCGACGGTGAGGTCGTTGACGGCGCGCATCATCGGCGTCGGGCCGCAGGCGTAGACGCGCACCTGGCGGCCTCCGGGCAGCGCGGCGAAGGCCTCGGCCATCGGCGCGGTCACGAATCCCCGCGCGCCGCGGCTGCCGTCTTCGGTCGCGTACACGACGCGGATGCCGAGCCGCTCGAACCTGTCGGCACAGTGCAGGTCGGCGGCGCGCCGGGCGCCGTAGAAGAGCGTTGGCGGGTTGCCGTCGGCGACGAGCGCCTCGGCGAGCGTCATGAAGGGTGCGAGCCCGACGCCCCCGGCGGCCATCCAGGCCTCGACCGGGGCCTCGACCGGCTCGAAGGGGCGCCCGAGCGGGCCGAGGCACGCGACGACATCGCCTTCGCGCAGGCCCGCGACGAGCGCGGTCGACGTACCGACCCGCTTGCTGAGGATGGAGATGCCGTGCGCCCGGCCGTCGGCCGACCGCAGCAGCTCGAACACCGAGAACGGCCGGCGCAGGAGCGGGTGGTGGCCCTCGTGCGGCTTGATCATCACGAACTGGCCCGGCCTGACGAGCGCGGCGAGTTCCGGGGCCTCGAGGGCGACGAGGTTGTAGTCGACAGAGAGGGCCGTGTTGGCGATCACGCGCGCGGCCGCGTCAACGGGCATGCGCGTCAGTATATCGGGCGTCGCCATCGCCTCGCACGACGACATAGAATCGTCGGGTGCGTTACCTGCGGATGTTCAGCAACGCGGTGCTGGGGGGCGCCCTCGGCGCGGCGTTCGTCGCGATCCTCGTCCTGCAGATCAACCCGCACCTGCCCCTCACCTTCGAGGTGATCGCGGCGCTCTACGCCCGCCTGCTGGTGTTCTACGGCGTGAACCTCGGGTGCCTCTTCTACATCCTGATCGTGCTGCGGCAGCTCGTGGCCCGGCGCGTGCTGTCGCCGGGCTGGATCAGCATGCGCATCCTGGCGTGGCTCGGGACGGTACTGAGCGGCCTGGCCGCGGCGCTGATGTGGCTGAACCTGTCGGCTTTTGGCGCGGTGCTCGATCTCGAGGTGGTGCGGCGGACGAACATCGGCGCGTGGGCCGTGGCGGGTTGCGCCGTCCTGCTGTTCGTCATCGCGGTGATGCACTACACGCGCGGTCGCCCGGCGAGTCCCGTCGGTGCCGCGCTGTTCTCGCTCACGATCTTCGGGGCGCTCGCCCTCCCGCTCACCGCGCGCGGCACGGCCACGCGCTTCCGCCCGACGGCCGAGCCCTTCCAGCTCGGACAGGTGCTGCCCCCGCCGCCGTCGAGCGCTCGCGTGACGATCATCCTGCTCGACGGCGCGTCGCTCAGCTACATCACCCCGGCGACGGCCGAGGGGCGCCTGCCCAACTTCGGCAAGCTGCTCGACGGCGGTGCGGCGATGCACCTGGCGACCATTCGCCCGACGCAACCGGCGCCGGCGTGGGCCGTGGCGACCACCGGCAAGTTGCCGCAGGTCAACGGCGTGCGCTCGGCGGCCACGTTCTCGTTTGGGGCGGGCAACCACGAGATCGAGCTGTTGCCCGACTTGTGCTTCGCGCGCGCGGTCGTGCACCTGGGCCTGTTCGACGAGCACCTGAACCTCTCGAC
>JAEUQQ010000449.1 GCA_016789685.1 Acidobacteriota bacterium
CTCGAGAGCGCCGCGATCGTCCAGGCCCTGCTGGGGGTGACGTTCACGTCGCCGGCGTCGGCGGTCTTCACACTCGACAAGATCGGCGAGGAAATGGCCGTCCTCCTGTCGTACGCCGACGAATACGAGGAGTTCTTCGAAGACGGGGGTTCGAAGACCTACCCATACGGGCTGACGCCGCTCGTCAAGAAGCTGCTCGGCGCCACGGCGTCGAAGGTGCTTCCCGTCAGCGTCGACTACGAACTGAAGCTCGACACCTCGACGAAGTACCGCACCAAGGCCGGCCGCGTCGTGAAAGGGCGCATCCTGCCGCTCGAGCAGTATCCCGAGAACGATCCGCTGATCCCGGTTACCGGCCCGGCGCGCCTGATCGACATCGCCACCGACCTCGAGGCGTTCTACGACAAGCTGAAGGCGAAGTACAACACCGCGAAGAAGGTGCTGAAGGGGATCGGCGACGAACTGACGGCGCGATTCTCGCCGTCCGGCGTCGACCTGCAACTCACGGCCCCCGAACCGACCGACCTCACCGCCGAGCTGATCGCCTTCAAGTACGGGCGCAAGGACGCCGCCACCGCCCCGGTCGTGCAGGACGCGATGACGACCAGCGGACGCACCGACGTGCCCCACAACGGCATCGGCGGGTTCTTCCTGTTCGGGCCCATCGATCGCCAGCTGGCCGCCCCCGCGCGCCTGACGATCCGGTGGCTCGACGACGAGATCACGACGTTCGACGAGTCGTCGATCCGCATCTACCGGTGGAACGAGACGACAAACCTGTGGGACCTGGTGGGTGGCACGGTGAACGCGGCCGACAACTCGGTGACCACGTTCGTCGATCGCCTCGGCACCTATACGGCGGCTCCTGCGATGCCGGCCGGCATCGCCTCGGTGACCGCCTCGGCGCAGCCCGTCGGGCCACAGAACGAGCCTCGGATCACGGTGACGTCGACGCCGCTGACGATGAACGTGGGCGGCGCGGTGCCTGACGGGACGCTCTTCACGGTGTTCACGACCGAGCTCGACGTGCAGAACATCGTCCAGGTCGGCACGATCCTGACGCCTGACGCCGACCCGGTGACGCCGGGTACCCAGGTGCCGGTGACGAACGGCACGATCGCGTTTGAGGCGGAACTGCCCGTCGGCTACTTCGTGACGCGCGTGGTGGCGTGGCCCACCAACGGCGGCACGACCTACATCGACCGTCTCGTCCCCACGGTCCCCCAGCCATAGGAGCCCTCGACATGACCAGCCGACGACTCCTCGCGACCTCAACCGACAAGACGATGCGACGCCTCCTGCTTCCGCTGATGCTCCTGCTGACGGCCCTCGCGCCGGCAGCGGCGCAGACTACGCCTGCCGACGTGCTCGGCCGTGACGACATCCGCCTGCTCGGCGCCGGACTGCGCGTTACGCCGGCACGGCAGGTCGTGCCCAAGGACATCGCGTCGATCGTCTCGACGTTCCTGCAGGCCCCCACGCTGCCAGACTCTCCGCTGCCGCCGTTTGCGCCCGACGCGGTCGTGAGGGGGACGCTGCGTGGCCCCGGGTTCGCGAAGCCCGTCGAGATCACGACGCGGCCCAACACGCCGTTCAACCTGCCGCCGTTCTCGGTGGCGGGCCTCTACACGCTCGACGGCATCAGGCTCGAGAGCGGCGGCGAGGTGCTGCTGTACGGCGCGCCCGAAAGCGTCACCATCGAGGTCATCGAGAAGCTGCTCGTCACCCAGGTG
>JAEUQQ010000496.1 GCA_016789685.1 Acidobacteriota bacterium
GCGCCGCCCTCACATCGCGCCATGCCAAACATCTGCGTGTTCTGCGGGTCTGCCCCCGGACGTGACCCTGCCTGCCGCGAGGCCGCCGACGCCCTCGGCCGCGCCATCGCTCGCCGCGGGTGGGGCCTGGTCTATGGCGGCGCCACGGTCGGACTGATGGGTGTCGTCGCCGATGCGGCGCTTGCCGAGGGCGGACGCGTGATCGGCGTCATCCCGACGGCCCTCGTCAACCGCGAACTCGCCCACCATGGCGTGACCGACCTCCGCATCGTCAGCTCGATGCACGAGCGCAAGCTCCTGATGGCCGCCCTGTCTGACGCCTACGTGTCGCTGCCCGGGGGCGTCGGGACGCTCGACGAGCTGTTCGAGATGCTCACCTGGACGGTGCTGGGCATCCACGACAAGCCCAATGCCCTGCTCGACGTCGATGGCTACTACGACACCCTGCGGGCGTTCCTCGACCGGTCGGTTCGCGACGGTTTCCTCAGGGAATCAGTGCGTGACGGGCTGATTGTCCACACCGACCCGGCCACGCTGCTCGATACGGTCGAGCTGGAGTGGGCGCCGGAAGTCCGGGCGCGTGCCGCCACGGATCCCGCCGCGCCGCCGTCGGCGACCATCACCGATCCCTGAGTCGGGCCACCGCACACTGCACCCGCGCACGGAGCGGCCGATTGCCCTCGGGAGAGGCCTCCCCCCTGACCCGGGGCCTCGGTCGAGGCTCCGATGCTCCGTCGCGCGGCATTCATCGCATCTGTGTTGACCCTCGGGCTGCTCGTGCAGCCCCGGGTACCGGCGCAAACGCCGTCAGCCTCGCCCGACGAGTTCGTCACTGCCATCGTGACCCTGCGCGATCAGCCCGCGGCCGGCATCGGCGCGGCGGTTGCCGCCGAGGCCATGGCCGCCACCGCCGCCGATGACGAAGCATCTGCCGACCAGCAGCGAGCGACCCACGGCCACCTCGTGCTCGCCCGCGCCGCCGCCGCCCAGCGCCAGGCCCAGGCCCGCGTGCGCGCCGCCGTCAGTGCCCTTGGCGGCACCACCGTGTATTCGGCCCAGGCGGTCAGTGCCGTGGCGGTGCGCATCCCGCGCGCGAAGCTCGACGCCCTGCGCGCCCGCGCCGACGTGGCCGCGGTCGATGTCGATGAGCCGCGGCACGCCGGGCTCGGGCATGTGGCCGCCGCGATGCTCGCGACCTCGTTCTGGTCGGCCGGGTTCACGGGCGGCAGCGTCGACGTCGCCGTGATCGACACGGGGCTCTATCTCGGCCACGAGGCGTTCGTGAGCAAGTCGGCGTCGGTCGTGAACGCCGTGTTCCACGATTCCGCGATGTACCGGCCCGAATACTGGGACGAACCGACCGATCCCGACGACTACGGCGGCCACGGAACATTCGTCTCGGGCATGGTGTTCAGCCAGGGCAGCGCGGCCGCGCCCTCGCGCATCGGGGTCGCCAACGGGATCGACAAGCTCTTCAACCTCAAGGCGGGCTACGCGACGACGTCGGGTGGCGGGAGCAGCCTGCTCTCTGACGTGATGCGCGCGGTCGACTGGGCGCTTGTGCAGCCCGACGCACCCGAGATCTTCAACTACTCCTACGGGGCGACCATCGCCGCCGACGACGACAGCTACTCCCGCTACTGGGACGCCATCGCTGATGGGTTCCAGAAGGTCGTGACGATCTCGGCCGGGAACAGCGGGCCACTCGACGGCACCATCGGCTCGCCGGGGATTGCGCACAACGTGCTCAGCGTGGCCAACGTCGCCAGCAAGGGCACAACGGCCCGCTCAGACGACGTCATCGCCACCAGCAGTTCGCGCGGGCCGACCTACGGTGGGCGGAAGAAGCCAGATCTCGCCGCGCCCGGGTCGGCAGTGTGGCTGCCCTCGAACTGGGGGCCGGTGACCTGGCTGCAGGTCTCGGGCACAAGCTTCTCGGCGCCAGCCGCCGCCGCGGCGGCCGCCCTGGTGATGCATGCCGGTGTCACCGATCCGCGTGCGGTCAAGGCCTTGCTCGTCAACTCGGCCGACGACCTCGGGGCGGCCGGATGGGACACTGCCTACGGGTGGGGATACCTGAACGGCCAGCGGGCCTTCGAGGAACGGACATCGGCATCGACCGCGTCAGTCGGCGCGCCGGGAACGGCGACGGCCGTGCGGCTCTACGGCCGGCAGACCTCGACCACCTCGAAGGCGACCATCGCCTGGCACCGCCACGTGACGTACGCGATCGGTGGGTCGCTTCCGTCAACCGGCACGCTCAACAACCTCGACCTGCTGCTCTATGCCGAGCAGGACAACTCCCTGCGGACATCGTCGGCGTCGACGCGCGACAACGTCGAGCAGGTGGTCTCGACGCTGTTCGAGCCCGCCGTGCTCGCGGTGCGCTCGACCGGGACGTTCTCGGGCGCGACCGAGACATTCGGCCTGGCCCACAACGGCGGGTTCGTCCCTCGCTCGGGGCCGTCGCTCGTCGTCAACGCCGCCGCGCCGGGTACCGTCGAACCCTCGACGACGTTCACGCTGACGGCCACCGTCAACAACGCGGGCGACCTCGCTGCGCACGGCGTCACGCTCACACTTGCCGTGCCGACGGGATTCGCCCTCGTGGGCGGCGCGCTCGCGCAAGACACCGGGTCGATCGCGTCGAGCGCCACCGCGTCGGCGTCGTGGACCCTGCGGGCGCCTTCGGCCGTCCGGCCTCCGGCAACGTTCAGCGTGTCGGCCCTGTCGTCCTCATACGGGCTGTCGTTCTCCGCCAGCACATCAGGCACCATCGTCACCGCGACCGGCTGCGACTACGTCGTCAGCACGCCGCCCCTCGTGGCACCAGAGGGCGACGTTGCGGCCGTCACCGTATCGACCAGCGCAGGCTGCGCGTGGTCGTCGGTGAGCGACGCTCCCTGGGCGGCTCTCGTCTCGGGGTCGGGCACAGGGCCTGGCACCGTGCAGGTGGCCGTGGCCGCGACCTCGCTCGACGCACCACGGACGGCGCACATCGCTGTCGCCGACCAGGTGGTGGCCCTCACGCAAGAGGGGGCCCCGGCCCCGCAGGCGCGGACGTACTACCTCGCCGAGGGCGCGACGAGCAGCATGTTCTCGCTCGACGTGGCGATCGCCAACCCCAACGGCGTCGATGCCCCGATCGAGATCCAGTTCCTCAAGGATGACGGCACCACGTCGTCGATGTCGCAATTGCTGGGTGCGCAGCGCAGGATGACCATTCGTGTGAACGACCTGCCGGGTCTCGCGGCCACCGCGGTCTCGACCGTCGTCACTTCGACCGCTGGGCTTCCACTCGTCGTCGAGCGGACGATGACGTGGGACGCCACCGGGTATGGCGGGCATACCGGGACCGCGGTCGAAGGGCCGCAATCGACCTGGTACTTCGCCGAAGGGTCGCAGGGCATGTTCGACACGTACGTCCTGCTGGCGAACGCGTCGAACGCCTCGACGCCGGCGACCGTGCGGTTCCTGCGTGAGTCCGGGGAGCCCGTCGTGAAGGAATTCACGCTGCCACCGACGTCACGCGTCACCGTGTGGGCGGGCGACTATCCCGAACTGGTGAACACGTCGTTTGCCATCGTCGTCGAGTCGGGAGCGCCGATCATCGCCGAGCGTGCGATGTACTGGTCAACGGGCGCGACGTTCTGGGTGGGCGGGCACGGCGCGGCGGGCGTCCCGCAACCGGCGACCGACTGGTTCCTCGCCGAAGGGGCGACCGGGCCGTTCTTCGATACCTACGTGCTGCTCGGCAACCCGACGGGCAACGAGGTGCACGCGACAGTGACCTACCTGCTGGCGAGTGGCGAGACCATCGCGCGCGCACACCGCCTCGGCCCGTGGTCGCGCCTGACGATCGACGTCGAGACCGAAGGCGATGTGCGGCTGCTCAACGCGGCCGTGTCGACCACCGTGTCGAGCGACGCCCCGATCGTCGTCGAGCGGGCACTCTACTGGGGCAACGCCTCGGGCTGGTACGAAGGGCACGACAGCTTCGGCCTCACCGAGACCGGGCTGACGTGGGGGCTGGCCGAGGGGCGCAGCGGCCTCGCGTTCGGCTACCAGACCTACGTGCTCATCGCGAACCCGTCGACGAGCGCCGCCACAGTCGACGTCACATTCGTCCGCGAAAGCGGGGCCCCGATCGTCAAGCGCTTCACCGTTCCGGCCACGAGCCGCTTCAACATCGACGTCTCGAGCGAGGC
>JAEUQQ010000506.1 GCA_016789685.1 Acidobacteriota bacterium
ACCGACCCCGCACACGCGGCGAGGGTCGAGACGCTGAAGGCCCTCCTCAGAAAAGGACGTCCGTGACCCCAGCTCGTGTCGTCCTCGTCCGACGCCGGCGCGCGGCGACGATCGCCATCGTCGCGCTGTCGACCACGGCGGCACTCGTGGCCCTGCAAGCGCAGCAGCCGCCGGCCATCCGGCCAGCGTCGACACCCCGCCCGCCGAACGTCGTCATCATCCTCGCCGACGACATGGGCTATGCGGATGCGTCGGTGACCGGCGCAAAGGGCTACAAGACGCCGAGCATTGACCGCATGGCGGGCGAGGGGGCGCGCTTCACCGACTACTACGTTGCAGAGCCCGTGTGTTCGGCGTCGCGCGCGGCGATGTTGACCGGGCGGTACTCGAAGCGCGTCGGCATCAGCGGCGCCCTGAGCCCCGGCGACAAGGGCCTGAACCGAGACGAGTTGACCATCGCCGAGCTGTTGAAGGCGCGCGGCTACGCGACGGCGGCGTTCGGCAAGTGGCACCTCGGTGACCAGCCGGGATCCCTGCCGACGCATCACGGCTTCGACGAGTTCGGCGGACTGCCGTACTCGAACGACATGTGGCCGAAGAACCCGAATGCGCAGCGGCCGTGGCCACCGCTGATGTGGATCGACGGCGAGAAGCCCGCGAGGGAGATCACCGAGGCCGAGCAGGCGCTGCTGACGAAGAACATCACCGAACGTGCCGTCCGTTTCATCGGGGCGCACGCGAAGCAGCCGTTCTTCCTGTACGTCGCGCACCCGATGCCGCACGTGCCGATCTACGCATCGGCGGCGTTCAAGGACAAGACGGGCGCAGGTCTCTACGCGGACGTGATGGCCGAACTCGACTGGTCGGTCGGCGAGATCCAGGCCGCGCTGACGAGGGCCGGTGTCGACCAGGACACGATCGTGTTCTTCGCGTCCGACAACGGTCCGTGGATCATGTACGGCAACCACGGCGGCAACGCGTCGCCGTTCAGGCAGGGCAAGCACACCACGTTCGAGGGCGGCGTGCGCGTGCCGCTGATTGTGCGCTGGCCCGGGCGCATCCCGCCTGGCAAGCTCGTCGACACGCCGGCGATGAACATCGACCTGCTGCCGACGATCGTCGAACTGGCGGGCGGCGCGGTGCCAGCCGATCGCATCATGGACGGCCGCACGCTGACGCGGTCGCTGATGGGGACGGGCGCTGCGGCTCCGCCGCGCGAGGCGCTCTACTTCTACGGCGGATTCTCGGGCCAGGAGTTCCACGCCGTCCGTGCCGGCAGGTGGAAGCTGCATGTGCCGCATCCGTACGTGAATGCCGTCCCCGCGAACGACGGTGCGCGTGGCAAGTACGAGCCGCAGCAATTGCCGCTGTCGTTGTTCGACCTCGACGCGGATCCTGGCGAGGCGACGAACGTTGCCGACGCACACCCCGACGTCGTGGCGACGTTGATGGAGCACGTCGAGCGGGCACGCGCTGAACTGGGCGACGCGCTCACGAAGCGAGACGGACGCGGAGTCGGTCTGCGACTGCCGCCCCGGTAGCGGCCGTCAGTTCGCGAGGACGCGCCTGACGAGTTCGCGATACCGCGGATCGTCTTCCAGTGCCCGCACCCAGTCGGACACCGGCAGTTGGTGGATCCCGCGGCTTCGCTGCTCGAGGCCTTGCGCCAGGACGCGCAGCGCCCCTTCGCGATCCCCTGTGAGCAGGTATGCCGACGCCAGCGCCATGGGCGAGGCCGAGTCACTGCCCGCGTTGTCGAGGACTTCGCGCGCCAATCGGCGGGCCTCCTGGTGGCGGCCTGCCCTGGCGTAGGCGCGGGCGAGCCCAACCACGAGCTGCGGCGCCCGGCCGCTGCCGTCCACAGCCTTCTGAAGGTGTTCGATGGCTTCGGGAAGCGTCGCAGGCTCGGTGCTCAGGCTGAGCCCGAGCAGGAAGTGGCCCTGGAAGTAGTCGGGCCGCACGGCAAGGGCCGCCCTGAGATGCGCCCGCTGCTCGTCGCGTGCGCCGGCCATCCCCAGTACAAAACTGGCCGCGACGATCGTGCGCACAGAGAGAGGGTCCAGGGCAATGGCGCGGCGCGCCGCGTGCACGGCCTCGTCCTGCCTCCCCTTGATTGCCATCCACTGTCCCAGCCAGATGTGCGCAGCGGCATCGCTCGGGTTGAGGGCAAGCGCGCGCTGCAGGGCAGACTCCGACTCGTCCCAACGCAATTGCGCCATCAGGGCCCGCCCGAGGGCGGCATGCGCTTCCGCAAGGTTCGGATTCAGGTCGAGCGCCTTGCGCGCGGCCGCCATCGACCGGTCGGAGGCGCCATCTCCCACCGGCGCGCCGATGTTCCGGTTGCCGATATCCTCGAACGCCGACGCGAGGCCCGCATGTGCGGGGGCGAACTTCGGATCGACCGCCAGTGCCGACTCGAACTCGCGAATCGCCTCCCGGATGGACGCCAGCGTGTTGATGCTGAGCAGGAACCGCCCCTTCAGGTAGTGCCGGTACGACTCGGAGGAGACCTCGCGGTTGGCCGCGCCGCGGTCCTGGGGCCCCTGGACAGTGGCGCGCACCGCCTGCGCGATGGCGTCGGCCACTTCGCCCTGCAGCGTCAGGACGTCCTCGAACCGCCGCTCGAACTTCCCCGACCACAGTTGCGTGTCGGCGTCGGCGTCGACCAGCGTCGCGATGATTCGCAACCGATCGCCCGCTCGCGTCACCGAGCCTTCGAGGACGGCGTCGACGCCCAGCGACCGGGCGATCTCTGGCAGGGGGGCCTTGCGCTCCTTGAACATCATCACCGACGTGCGCGACGTCACCTTCAGGTTGGTCGCCGTCGCGAGCCGCCCAATCAGCGCCTCGGTCATGCTGTCGGCGAAGTACTCTTCGCCGGCCTGCGGCGACAGGTCGCTGAGCGGGAGCACCGCGATGCTCTGGATCGGTCCGCCGGTCTCGAC
>JAEUQQ010000548.1 GCA_016789685.1 Acidobacteriota bacterium
ATCCGCCTGCCGGGCCTGCCGCTGTCGCGCCTCCGGGAGCATGCCCTGGCGCTGGCCGGAGGCGGTGTGGGGTTCTACCCGTCATCGAACTTCGTGCACGTCGACACCGGACGCGTGCGCGCCTGGTAGCGGCGGCCCGCCAGCCTGCTCCCCCTCCTCAGCGCAGACCCTGCCCCATGGCCGTGATGTATCGCGATCCGAGTGCCGCGCCCGCCCTGGCGTACGACGTGGTGTACCTCGATGACCTGGCGCATGCGCCCGACGCGCCGTGGTGGGCGAGCGTGGCGGCGATCACCTGGGGGCCGCCCGCCTCGCGTACGACCTTCAGGGCCGCCTGGGATGCCGGTGCGTTGCACGTGCGGTTCGACGCCGTCGATGCCCACCCCTGGTTCACCATCACCGCGCGCGACGGTCACCTCTGGAACGAGGAGGTCGTCGAGCTGTTTCTCGACCCCGACGGCAGCGGCCGCAACTACGCCGAGTTCGAGGTGAATCCCGCCAACGCGATCTGCGACCTGATCGTCAGGACGCCCTGGCCCGCCCTGGCCTCGGACCCGGACTGGGATTGCGCCGGCGTCGCGTCACGGGTCACTATGCATGCGGGTGCTGACGGCGCGCCGTGCGGGTGGTCGGTCGACCTGACCATCCCGTGGGCGGGCCTGTCGGGCCTCGGACCGCACGCGGCCGGCCGCACGCCCCCGCGGCGCGGCGACCGCTGGCGCTTCAACGTGTTCCGCATCGACCGCCCTGGCGGTCCTGCCGATCCCGAGCGCGACGCGATCTACGCGGCGTGGTCGGTGCCGTCGGGACCGAGTTTCCACGATACGCACGCCTTTCGCGATCTGCGCTTCCGCTGATCGCTGGTTTCCGATACGGCAATGGCTGATCTGATCGACCTGTTCCTGCACCTCGACGCCCACCTCAGGGAATTCGTGATGGCGTACGGGCCGCTGGTGTACGGCCTGCTCTTCCTCATCGTGTTCGCCGAAACGGGCCTGGTGGTCACCCCGTTCCTGCCCGGCGACTCGCTCCTCTTTGCGGTCGGCGCGCTCTCGGCGACCGGCGTGATGAACCTCTGGGTGTCGGTGGCGCTGCTGCTGGTGGCGGCCGTGCTCGGCGACGCGGTCAACTACGCGGTCGGCCACTACATCGGGCCGCGCGTCTTCACGGCGCACGACTCGAGCAACTGGATGCACCGCGCGCTCAACCGTGACCACCTCGACAAGGCCCACGCGTTCTTCGAGAAGTACGGCGGAAAGGCCGTCGTGCTGGGGCGGTTCGTGCCGATCGTGCGCACGTTCGTGCCGTTCGTGGCGGGCGCCGGGGCGATGACCTATGGCACGTTCGCGTTCTACAACGTGACCGGGGCCGTGGCCTGGGTCGGCATCTGCGTCGGTGCGGGCTACCTGTTCGGCGATATTCCGATCGTCCAGAAGAACTTCTCGCTCGTCGCCCTGGGCATCATCTTCGTCTCGCTGATCCCCATGGCGCTCGAACTCCTCAAGGCGCGTCGCGCCAGCGCGGCGTCGTAGGCGGCGACACGCGGGGGGCGCCGTCGTGCTCGCCCCTCGTCGCGCCCGCCTGCGCGCCAGGCGCCCGCGTCAACGGGCCTGCCAGCGGGCCAGTTGCGCCTTGACCGATGCCCGCACGGCGTCGACCGCCGCCTGCGTCTGCGCCGTCGGCACCGCATCGACGCCGTTCACGATCCCGAACAACTGCGCGAGCTGCTGATTGAGCCGCGCAAACGACGCCTCGCCCGACGAGAACGGCGCCAGGGCCTTCAGCCGCTCGCCGGCGGTTCCTGCCTGTCCGACCGATTCGGCGCTGCGTACCGCGGCCCGCACGTCGCGCATCGCCGCGTCGGTGGCGCGAAGGTCGTCGTAGAGGCCCATCGCCGTCGTGTAGATGCGCGCCAGGTCGGCCGTCGACAGCGTGACCCGCGGATCCATCACCACTGTCAGCGGCTGCGACCGCGACACGCCATCGGCAGCGATCGTCACGGTATAGCTGCCGGGCACCACCCAGGGCCCCCGCGGTTCGCGCGGCGTGTTCATCGCGATCGCCGCGATGGGATACGAGAACTGCTGCACCGCGGGCGGGGCATGGCGCAGGTCCCACACGAAGCGGTGCATCCCCTTCGTCGCCTGCAGCACCTGCGGCGGGCGGATCCAGTAGTCGGGGATGTTCCGGCCTTCGACCGGGACCTCGGGAGCATCGGTGCTCGAATAGGTGCGCACCGTCGCCCCGCTGGCGTTGGTAATCGTGATGGTGACGGGGCCGCGCGCATCCTGCGCGAGCACGTAGTCGATCATCGCGCCGTCGGGCGGATTCGGGGCTCCCGGTTCGTCAGGGGGCAGGGGTGTGTCGGTGTACTTGTTCCAGCGGAAGCGGATGGCGGTCTGCGGGGCGAATACGTGCACGGCGCTGCTGACCTGCCCGGCCGCGAGCTGGCGCAGCGGCGTGATGTTGTCGAGGATCCAGAATCCGCGCCCGTGCGTACCGACCACGACGTCGTCGTCCTTGATGACGAGGTCGCGGATGGACGTCGGCGGCAGGTCGAGGCGAAGCGACTGCCAGTGGTCGCCGTCGTCGAACGAGACGAACACCGTTTCTTCGGTGCCGGCGAACAGCAGCCCCGTGCGCTGCGGATCCTCGCGCACCACGTTCACGACCGTGCCATCGGGGATTCCCGTGACGATACGCGTCCACGACGTTCCGCCGTCGCGGGTGCGGAAGATGTGCGGGCGGACGTCGTCGAGCCGCAGCGTGTTGATCGCGGCATACGCGGTGTTCGCGTCGGAGTGCGACGCATCCATCAACGAGACCTTGGCCCACGGCGTGAGCGCGGCGGGCGTGACGTTGCGCCATGTGGTGCCGCCGTCGCGCGTGACGTGAATCAGGCCATCGTCGGTCCCGGCCCAGATCGTCCGGCCGTCCACGGGCGACGGCGCGAGCGTGTAGACCACGCCGCGCCGCGAGGGCTTCGCCGCGTCGGTGCCGCGGTAGACGCCCACGTTGGCGGGCACGTCCCACGTCTCGCGCGTCAGGTCCGGACTGATCTGTTGCCACGAGCTGCCGCCGGTGGTCGTCTTCCACACGACGTTCGACGCGAAGTAGAGCGTCGTCGGATCGGTCGGCGAGAACAGCACCGGCATCGTGCGTACGACACGATAGTCGGCGTTCCGCAGCGGTACCGGGCCCACCTGCTGCACCTGGCCGGTGCGGCGGTCGAAGCGCGAGACCTTGCCGCCGTAGACGATGTCGGGGTTGAGCGGGTCGGGCGCCACGTAGCCGTATTCTTCGACGCCGACCGGTGCCCACTCGCGGAAGGTGATCTGCCCGTGGTCGCCGCGGCTCTGCACGCAGGCCGAACCGCTCTCCTGTTGCCCGCCGCAGACACGGTAGGGGAACGCGTTGTCGGTGATGACGTGGTAGAACTGCGCGGTCGACTGGTTGTACCAGCTGCTCCACGTGTCGCCGCCGTTGACGGTGACGATGACGCCCTGGTCGGCCGACATGATCATCGTGTCGGGCTGCAGCGGGTTGATCCAGAGGCGCTGGTAGTCGTCGCCGCCCGGTGCGCCGCGCCACCCCGTGAACGTGCGGCCGCCGTCGGTCGACTTCCACGCAACGATGGTGGGGACGAAGACGATGTCTGGATTGGTGGGATGCACCCGGACCTCGGCGGCGTCGCTGGGCCGCGCGACCACGCGCGGGTCGGCGTTCACGCGCGTCCACGAGGCGCCGGCGTCGTCAGAACGGTAGATGCCCGACCTGGCGCCGGCGTCGACCGTCGCGAACAGGCGCGACGGAAGCGACGGCGCGACCGTGATGCCGATGCGTCCGAGACCGTCGCCGGCAAACGTGGGCAGGCCGTTCATGATCTTCGTCCAGGTCGTGCCGGCGTCGAGCGACTTGTAGACGGCGCTGCCGGGGCCGGCGAAGGCGCCGTTCTCCCACGGTCCCTGGCGCGCTTCCCACATCACGGCGTAGACGATGTCGGGGGTCTTGGGGTCGATCACGACATCGACGGCGCCCGTGTTCTCGTCGACGTACAGTGACTTCGCGAACGTGCGGCCACCGTCGGTCGACTTGAAGAGTCCGCGCTCGGTGTTGGGCCCGTAGGGGTGGCCGAGGGCCGCCACGTAGAGGTGGTCGGCATCGCGCGGGTCGACCTCCATCTGCGGGATCTGCTGCGCGTCGCGCAGCCCGAGGTGCGTCCAGGTGCGACCGCCGTCGGTCGACTTGTAGACGCCGTTGCCGATCGACAGGTCGGGGCGTTGCATGCCTTCGCCGCTGCCCACGTAGATGACGTCGGGGTTCGACGGTGCAATCGCGATCGCGCCGACGGATCCGCTCGACTGCCCGTCGAAGATGGGCGTCCAGGTCCGGCCGAAGTCGGTGGTCTTCCACACGCCGCCGTTGACGACGCCCATGTAGAACACGTTGGGGCGCGAGGGGATGCCGACCGCCGGCTTGGAGCGGCCCCCGCGGAAGGGGCCGATGTTGCGCCAGTGCAGTTCGCCGTAGAGTGCGGGATCGACGCTCGCGGATGATGACTGCGTGCCGACCGGAACCACCGCGCCCGCGGCCACCGCCGCGCACAGGACCCATCGAAGCATGTGTCGCATGCCGCGGAGTGTATACCCGCGCCGCGCCGTCGTCGCTCCCCGTCCCCCCGACAACCCGCGATGATGAGGGTCTGACCCGAATTGGCGCGCCGGGAGCCGATCCGGTGCCCGAATCGACTCCTGGCGTTGTCAGCGACGACGGGAAAGCCCCGCCAATCGCTGTTTCCGTCGTGACAACTGGCGATGATGAGGGTCTGACCCCAATTCAGCGGCGGGGGCGGCGGGAGGGGGAGGGACGGTTGACAGACACGCCCACGTTGAACTGGCCGCGGTTGTCGCTGACGGCGTCGTCGTTGACGCCCAGCAGGAGTTCGCCGTCGGCCGGCATCCGCAGCGCCTGCGTCTGTCCACCGATGCCGAAGGTTTCGCGGCCGACGCGGCCGATGAGCGCCCCCGCGAGGATGCCGCGCATGGGGGCGTCGGGCGCCTGGCGCCCACTGCGGGCACCATCGGGCGTGGCGACGTCGTTCGGATCGCTGCTCAACCGCACCTGGCCCGTCGCCGTGAAGCTCACCATCTGGCCTTCACTGACGACGATGCCCGTTCGCGTCCACGCCTGGTTGGCCTGCACCGCGATGCCGTCGCCGGGTTGCGCCGGCGCATCGGGTTCCGGCGCGGCCGGCTCGGGCCGCTCGTTCCGCGGATAGCCACCCAGGTAAATCCGCGCGATGTCTGAGGGGCGCATGCGGCGTTCCTCGCCGTCCACCGTCCTGAACGACACGATTCGCGGCTCGCCCGGCTTGCTCGAACCGTCGCCGCCCTCGATGTTGACGAGGCGGCCACGCGACGACGATCCGCCGCGGACGACGAGCAGGTGGTCGGCGCCACGCGCCTCGCGTTCTTCGGCGGCGGGGAAGTTCTGCCCGTTGCCCGCGAAGTCGATCACGAGGATGCCGCTCAGTGGAAGCCGCCGCTGGCTGTGCAGGCTCTCGCGGATGTAGATCGTGCCGTTGTTGAGGTCCTCGAACTGGCCGGTGATCCGCTCGTTGCCGCTGCGCATCACGACCGTGGCGCGATCCTGCGCGATGGCCGGTGACGTCGTGAACAGCAGGGCGAGGACGCTGACGAAACCAAGCCGCCGCGCGACGCGCGACAGGCCGACAGGTGCGATGTACATGTGGTCCTCCTCAATCGACGCCGCGCATGGATCTCGGTGTCACACGACCGACAGCAAGACCGGCGCCATGACGGCGCGCGGCAGGAATGTCACCAAACGCGGCGCTGTTACGCGATTCGACGCAGGTTTGTCCGGGGCGCAGTGTCCTGAAACGCCACACGGCCGGCTCCGCCGTGTCACCTACGACTGACGGGTCAGCCCGCGGATCATCTGCATGAGCAGGTCGATCGCGACCTGGTTGTGTCCGCCTCGCGGAATGATGACATCGGCGTAGCGCTTGCTCGGCTCGACGAAGTCGAGGTGCATCGGCTTGACGGTGTGGAGGTACTGCTCGACGACCGACTCCATCGTCCGGCCGCGTTCGGCGACGTCGCGTTTCAGCCGCCTGATGAACCGGATGTCGTCGTCGGTGTCGACGAAGACCTTTACGTCGATGAGGTTGCGCAGCGGGGGATCGGCGTAGATCAGGATCCCTTCGACGATGACGGCCAGGCGCGGCGAGACGGTCTCGGTCGCCTGCCGGCGCGCGTAGCGTGCGAAGTCGTAGACCGGGATGTCGACCGGCCTGCCTTCGCGCAGCGCCTGCACGTGGGTCACCATCAGGTCGGTTTCGAGCGAATCAGGATGGTCGTAGTTGAGCGCCGCGCGTTCCTCGAGACGCAGGTCGGGGCGATCGCGGTAGTAGCGGTCGTGTTCGAGGACGGTGACGTGTTCGTCGCCGAGACTCTCGACGATGCGGCGGACGACGGTGGTCTTGCCGGAGCCGGAACCGCCGGCGACGCCAATGACGATGGGTGCGGGACGCGACATGCGGGCTAGTGTGCCACCTCTGCCGCGGCCAACGCCACCCGACTTCTCGCGCGGCATAGTCACATCGTGCGCTGGTGGGCCCGCGTGCGTGACCCCGCCCGCACACCCGCGGGGCCAGAGCATGCAAAACGTGATGAAGAAAGATGTGACCCCGTCTGGCTTCCTGCGCCTCTGCGGGGCGGCGTCAGTGCGGCGACGGCGGGAACTCGATCGCCACGACGGTCCCTTGCAGTGGCGCCGGTCCGGGCTGGGGCGGCCCCGAGGGCCTCCACGTGATCATCACCTGCGCGGGGCCCTTCCACGGCCCGCAACTCACGTCGCCGCCGAGGTCGCTGCGATAGGTGATGAACTCGATCCTGGCGAAGTCGGTCGGCGGGAAGCGCATGCGGCCATTGCCCGTATCGGCCACGACCACCACGCCCCTGGGGCCGCACTCGAGGGCCACCATGGTGGCATCGACGCGGGTCTCGCCGTCCTGCACGACGCGGTAGACCGGCATGAGCTGTCCACCGGCGTCGGCGGCCGTCGAGGGGTCGCCGGCGACCGGAGGCGGCGGGAGGGCGGTCCTGCCGTCGCGCGCCGCCTTCACCCGTCGCTCGTACTCGGCGACGCGGCCGAGGTGTGCGCGGATGCTGTCGCGACGGTTCTTGTCGGTCGTGCGCGCGAGGAACGCACCCAGCGTGTTCCTCGCGTCGCCGTACTTCTCCTGCCTGACGAGCGCATCGGCAACGACGAACAGCATGTCGATGCGGGTGGGCGCGAGCGACAACGCCGTCCGCGCGTGGAACTCGGCCAGTCTGCCGTCGCCGTCGCGCCGCAGGTGCAGCCGGGCCAGCAGTTCGTGTGCCGTCGCGCGTTTCGGCTCGAGCGCCGTCGCGCGCGTGAGGAGGTCTCGTGCCTTGATCT
>JAEUQQ010000575.1 GCA_016789685.1 Acidobacteriota bacterium
TCGAAGAATCGTGCCTGCGTCGTGTTCAATCGCCCGGCGCGCCACTCGCGCTCCCAGCTCTGGTAGCCCCTGGCCTGCCACTCGAACGCCTGGTGCTGGAAGGTGCGGTGCGGGGTGTAGTTGCGGATGTAGTGGTACCGGCCGTCCATGGCCGCGCGCACGAAGTCGTACCGCTCGTCCATCCGGTTGCGCATGCCGAACGCGTAGGGCCCCCGCGGCTTTGCGTTGGGGCCGAGAAACGCGGTGCCCTGCATGTGAGACGCCGCTGGCATTCCGGCCAGCGACAGCAGTGTCGGCGCGAGGTCGACGAAGCTCACCGGCGTCGTGACCTCGGTGCCCATCTTTGCCGGCGCGAGGTGCGCCCACTTGGGCGGCAGCGACACGATCAGCGCGCACCGCAGCCCATCGTCGTAGCAGTAGCGCTTGCTGCGCGCCAGCACGCCGCCGTTGTCGGAGTAGTAGAAGACGATCGTGTCGTCGGCGAGGCCGGCGTCGGCCAGTTCCTTCAGCTTCTCGCCAATCTGCGCGTCCATGCGCTCGATGGCGTTGTAGTACTTCGCGCGATCCTCGCGCATCTCCGGCGTGTCGGGCAGGTAGGCCGGGATGCGCACGTCGGCCGGCGTGACGTTGCCGTCGGCGGGCGCTGCGCCGTACGAGCCGGCACCGCCGGGTCCGGCGTTGGGTCCCGACCGCGACGCCTGCCCCATCAGCGATGATTCGTGCGAGCTCTCGTGGTTGAAGACGGCCAAAAACGGCGAGCCCGCCGGGCGGCTCCGGTAGTGCGCCTTCGGGCCGCTCTCGTGGAACACCCTGGCCGGATCGGCGCTGCAGTTCCAGTCGGTCTTGGCGTTGTTGGTGCAGTAGTAGCCCGCCTCGCGGAGGTACTCGGGGTACGTCCGCAGTTCGGTCGGCAGCGTCGCGCTCGCGCGCATCTGGTTGGCGGGCGCGCAACTCTCCGGGTGCACGCCGGTGAGGATGCCGAACCGCGACGGCGCACACACCGGCGCCGCGCTGAACGCGTGCCGGTACAGCAGCCCCTTCTTCGCCAGTGCATCGATGTTGGGCGTCCGGGCGAGCGTGTCGCCGTAGCAGCCGATGAACGGGTTGTTGTCTTCGCTCACGAGCCACAGGATGTTGGGGCGCGGTTGCTGCGCGTCGAGCGCGCGCACGCCAGTCACCAGCGTTCCCACCATCGTGGCCATGCCGGCCTTGATCACCGTACGACGAGACAGATCACTCATTGCAGACTCCCTCGCACGGCACACGCCAGGCCGCCGCCTGCCACCGCGCCGCCCCGGCCGCCAGGATGGCTGGACGAAGCGACGCTACGGTACACCATACCGCTTCCCGCAGAGGCAGGAGGCCGGCCCACCATGACACCCAACGGCATCGGGCACCCTCACGACACCGGCTGACCCCTCCTCGCGCCGGCGACCACTGCGAGCACGGCGTAAGCACCGGCCATGACCGTCAGCAGGTACGCGTAGCTGATGTGGTACGACGCCCACGCGATGAGCACCGGCCCGGCGGCGCGCGCCAGTTGCTGCGCCTGCGCCACGCGTCCGTTGACGAAGCCGGGGCCATGGGCGGCAAGCACCGTCTGGACCAGGAACGGCCGCACGAGCGTGCTCAGTCCGGCGCCGAGCGCAAATGTCATGAGCCCCGCCATCGCCGCGACGACGCCAGGAGCCAGCGCCCAGGCCGCGAGCCCCACGGCCTGCAGCGCGAGGCTCGCGGCCAGCAGGCCGAACGGCGAGCCAGACGCGCCACCGCGCATCATGAACACTCGCCCGGGCAGTTGCATCACGCCGAACGTGCCCCCGAGCGATGCGGCCAGCGTGGGCGTGAGCCGGCGCTCGACGGCCGCCGGCACGAGGTTCGCGATGACCGCTGCCCCCGCGAGGCTGGTGAACCCGAAGGCCACGAGCAGGAAGCCCAGGTGTGGCACGTCACGCCTGACCACGCGATTCGCAGCAACCGCCATCAGCGGCGCTGGCGACGACGGGGTGTCGCCGCGTGACGATGCCGTGGCGAGCCACGTCAGCCACGCAGAGGCCCCCATCGCGCACGCCAGCGCGACCACCGCAACCCGCCAGTCGAAGGCGCGGACGAGGAATCCCGTCGATGGCAGGAACACGGTGCTCGCGAGCCCGCCACACAGCGTCACCAGCGCAAGCGCGCGAAGCCGCTCCGCAGGATCGGCATGCGCGCGTCCCACGATCGCAAACGCGGGCTCGTAGAGTGTGGACGCCATGCACAGGCCGAGTCCGGCCCAGGCCACGTAGAGCATCGCGCGGCCGGGGAACAGGGCCCAGGCCAGCAGGAGCACGACGGCGCCGATGCCTCCCGCACGCATGACCGCCGGCGCACGGCCCTGGTCACTCCATCGCCCCACGACCGGCGCCGCCACCGCCGACACGAGCAGCGCGAGCGAGAACGCCCCTGCCACGGCCCACCGCGGCAGGCCGAGCGCGGCCTCGAGCGGCAGCAGCAGGATCGCGAAGGCGTAGTAGAGCACGCCCCAGTTGACGCACTGGCCGATCCCGAGCGCGATGATGGCACGTGTGCGCATGTGGCCTGGTGCGGGCGGCACGGTCGCGATGCCGTGCAGCCCGCCGAACGCGCGTGGTGACTACGCGAGCGCGTAGAACAGATCGACGAACGACCGCGCGGCGCCGTCCATGCCCGAGACCTTCGGGTTGGCGGCCTCGACGATCCAGAACTCGTCGGGCGCGTGGGCGCCATTGCCGTGCCCGAGCCCGAACTGCCCGGCGGGCAGGTTCAGCGGGGCGCCGGTGAACGTGACGCCGGGCCACGACCCCGCCAGGCGCGGCCACAGCAGCGGTTCGATGCCGTTCGTGCGGTAGGCAGCGGCCATCGCCTTCACGAGCCTCGAGTCGGCAGGCGTCTGTGTCGGATCGTACCCGCCGGTCATGTTGACCTCGATGTCGCCGAAGCCCCGCTTCGCGAGGTGCGCCTTCAGCAGTGCGAGGGTGCCTTTCGCGGTCATGTCGGGCACGAGGCGCATGTCGATCTTCGCCACCGCGCGGTGCGGCAGGATGGTCTTCCCGCCAGGACCGGTGTAGCCGCCGACGAGGCCCTCGATGTTGATCGTCGGCTGCGACACGAGGCGCGTGAGCGACTCGGCCCACGGCTCGTCGGCGATCCAGTGCTTCACGCCGAAGGCCTTCTTCGCGGCCGCTTCGTTCCGCTTCGGGATCGCGTCGGCGAGGATCTGCTTCAGCTCGGGGCTCAGCGGCTTCACCAGATCGAAGAATCCGTCCACCGCCGGCGTGAAGCCGTCGGCCTTCTTCAAGGTCGCGAGTGCCTGCACGAGCCGCCAGGCGGGGCTGT
Organism: Acidobacteriota bacterium; assembly: GCA_016789685.1. Taxonomy (GTDB): domain Bacteria; phylum Acidobacteriota; class Vicinamibacteria; order Vicinamibacterales; family JAFNAJ01; genus JAEUQQ01. Next base: position 3,355 of record JAEUQQ010000575.1, read on the forward strand.
CGATCTGCGCGGCATAGCTCGAGTGCACGTCGCGCGCCGGGCCGCGTCCCCACGTCTCGCCCGACGACACCAGTTCCAGCTCGACGATGCCCTTGGCGCCGAGGTTGATCTGCACGCCGCCATCGAGGTCCTGGTTGCCCAGCGGGATGATCACGCCGACGCACTTCCGCAGCGCGGCTTCGACCTCGGGCTTGAACACGATCTCGCGGAAGTTCGGGGAGCCGATCTCTTCTTCGCCTTCGCAGACCAGCACGAGGTTGATCGGCAGCGTGTGGCCGGCGGCCCTGAACGCGTGCAACGCCGCCAGCAGCGCGACCTGCGGCCCCTTGGTGTTGGTCGCTCCGCGGCCGACCATGACCTTGCCCACGCCGGGCTTGTCGACGATGCGGCCTTCGAGCGGCGGCGAACTCCACTCGGCGGGGTCGAACTGCTTCACGTCGTACATGAAGTAGATGCCGAGCGTCGTCGCCGCGCCAGCGTCGAGCGTCGCGAAGACGCCGGCCTTGCCCGCGGTGGGAATGATCTCGACCTTCTGGAATCCGGCCTCGCGCGCCAGGCGCGCCATGTATTCAGGTCCTGCGGGGAAGTTCAGGTTCTCGGCCGCGATGGACGGCAGCGCGATCCAGTCGCGCAGCATCTTGACGGTGGCGTCGTGCTGCGCGGCGATCTGCGCGGCGATCGCTTCCCGTGGCGTCGCCGCGAAGAGCGACGTGACGCCGTCGGCGGCGACGAGCGCGGCGCCGGCCACGGCCCCGTGCACGAACGTGCGACGATCGATTCCCTGCCGGCCTTCGAGTGAACGGTCTGCGTGCGTCGAGTCCACGAACTCCTCCTTGTGTCGCGCGCCGGCACGGCACCTCGCACGCACGCGCCACGGCTGGCGCATTCAATCGTGGAGCGGTTCCGTGTCGGGCGGATGCGTGCTGCAGGGACGACGCCGCCATTGTAGGGGAATTCGGCCGACCGCGCGGCCAAAGTGCGTCATCCCGGCATCGTGACCGACTACACTTCCCCCCATGCCACCCGAACGGAGTCGCCCCACTGGCCCGGCGCCAGAGTGGCTGGTGCTCGGCGTCAACAACGTCTGCAACATGCACTGCCTGATGTGCGACGTCGGGCTCGGCAACGCCGACACGGTCTTCTACACGAACCTGATGGGGGCCTCGCCCGTCAACATGCCCCTGGCGCTCGTCGAACGCATCGTCGAGCAGGCGGCGGCGTGCTGGCCCGGCGTGAAGATCGGGTTTGCGTTCACCGAGCCGCTCATCTACCCGCACCTGTTCGAGGCGATCGCGATGGCGCGGGCACGGGGCCTGTGGACCGCGGTGACGACCAACGGACTGCAGCTGGATCGCAAGGCAGATGCGCTGGCAGCGGCAGGCGCCGACGAGGTGTTCGTGTCGCTCGACGGGCCTGCAGACGTGCACAACCACATCCGTCGGCATCCCCGTGGCTTCGAGCGGGCATTTGCCGGCCTCGACGCGTTGTCGCACATCGCGCAGGGGCCGCGCTGCGCGGTGTTCTGCGTCATCACCGAGTGGAACGTCGGCCGGCTCGTGGAGTTCGCCGGCCTGTTTCGCCACATGCCGCTGCGGAAGCTCGGTTTCATGCACGCGCTGTTCACGCCGCAGGCCCTGGCCGACGCGCACAACGTGACCTATGGCACGCGCTACCCGGCGACCGCCTCGAACCTCGGCGCCCACGACGCGACGCGCATCGACTTCGACCGGCTCGCCGGCGAACTGTCAGAACTTCGCGAAGCGGCGTTCGGGTATCCGATCGTCTTCTCGCCCGATCTGCGCACGCCCGCCGAACTGCGCCGGTTCTACCTCGAACCTGCCGTGCCGATGGGCCAGCGATGCGGGGACGTCGATCGCACCCTCATGATCAAGTCGGATGGCTCGACCGTGCCGGCCCACGGCCGGTGCTACAACCTCGACACCGGCAACGTGTACGCGCAGTCACTCGACGCGATCTGGCGCGGCACCGTCCTCGAGCAGTTCCGCGACGATCTGCGTGCCGCGGGCGGCCTGCTGCCCGCGTGCTCGCGGTGCTGCAGCGCGTTCGCCAGCGCCCCAGCCACCCACGCGGGCGTGTAGCGTCGGCGCGCGTCGGCCTGTCGGCGGCGTTTGGCGGCGTCACTCCCGGTCGAGCACGGCTCGCACGCGGTCGATCAGCGAGGCCACCGTGTACGGCTTCTGGAGGAACTCGACGCCAGGCGTGAGCACCCCGTGATGCACGACGACGTTCTCGGTGTAGCCCGACGTGAACAGCACCCGCAGGCCTGGCCGGAGCGCCACGAGGCGCTCGGCGAGCACCTTGCCGTTCATGTCGGGCATGACGACATCGGTGAGCAGCAGGTCGATCCGGCCAGGAATCGTCGGGGCCGCCGCGAGCGCGTCCGGACCATTGGCGAAGGCGTCGACGACGTAGCCCTGCGCGGCCAGGACCCTGGCGGCGAAGCTGCGCACCGACTCGTTGTCTTCGACCAGGACGAT
>JAEUQQ010000632.1 GCA_016789685.1 Acidobacteriota bacterium
GGCTCACCTCGGTCACGACTCCTGCGGGCACGTTCGCCAACGTGCTCGAAATCCGCCTCGAGATGCGGGCCGACGACTACGTGTCGACCGCCACGCACTACTTCGCCCCCCGCGTCGGCCTGGTCGCCTATCGCTACGCGTTGCGCGAGGCCTCGGCCCAGCAGGCCCTGCTCGACGTCGATGCGACGCTCAAGCTGGCACGGCTCGCCGGCATCACCGTGCGCAGCGTCGATGACGTCGCCCGGCTCGAATCGCGCGACAGCGCGATGGCCCGGGCCACGCCGAGGGGCGACCGCGCCATCGGCGACCTGGTGCAGCGTGCGCTGGCACACCGCTACACCTGGGACGCGTCGTTTCCCGGCCTGCGCGGTGAAGTCACCCTCAACGAACCCGGCAAGTCGTCGGTGAGTGGCCGCTTCGAGATCGGCGCAGACCTGTCGGTGACGATCGAGGCGGCCACCGACGCGGCGCGCGCCGCCTTGCGGAACGAGATCAGCTCGTTCGTCACGCAGCGCAAGCCGGCCCCCGTCGATGACCCGTCGCGCGCGCTCGCCTTCCGCAAGCGCGAGACGCGCGCCGACGGGACGATGGCCGTGGTGGCCGACGCCGACCCGCTGGCCACCACGTACGTCCTGCGGGGCGATCGGATCGTCGAGATGGGCCGGGCCATGGGGCAACTGGGCTACACCGCACGCGAACGCGAGAGCCTGCAGACCGACGACGGGCGGAGCATCGCGGTCACGTACGACGTGGTCTTCACCTCGACCGAGGACGGCAAGGAACTCTCGATCGAGACGACGCGCGACGCCTACGTGCGTCTCGGTGCGTGGTGGGTGCCTTCGGCCCGCGCGGTGGCGCGCACTGCCGCCGGCACGCCCGCGGGCACCCGGCACGTCACGCTGACGGCTGTGACTCTGGCAGACGATCGTCCTCAGCTGGCGCGGCAGTAGCGTCTGCCGCGTGCCGGGCATCGCGGCCGCACCCGCGCCACGCACGAGCCATCCACCTGGCCGTCGGCGTCTTATCGGGTATCGTGACCACGATGCCCACCACGAGCGCCGGCAGGCGCCGGCGGAGTTGGACCACCGTTGCCGGCCGCGCGTTCGCCGTGGCGGCGCTGCTGATGGCCGCCGCGACGCCCCATGCGCAGCAGGCGCCGTTGTCGGCGGTGACGATGTCGGCCGACGACACCAGCGCCCTGCTGGCCCGCGTCAAGCGCGGCCTCATCCGCGATCGGGAACTCGAGGCGCAGTACACGTACCTCGAGAAGCGCCGCGACGTCAGGGTGAGCAAGCTCGGACGGGTCAGTCTCGGCGACGTACGCACCTTCGAGGTCTACCCCTCGGTCGAGCCCGGGCGGACGTACAAGCGTCTCGTCGCCATCAACGACACGCCGCTGCCGGCCGCCGAGCTTGCGAAGCGCGACGCGGACCACCGCGCGCGCCTCGAGGCCGACGCCCGGCGCCTCGCCAGCGAGACGCCGGCACAGAGGCAGGCACGCGAAGCGCGCACGCAGGCCCGCCTCGCGCGCCAGCGGCGCGAGGTCGACGAAACCTTCGACTCCTACCACTACGTCGTCGAGGGACGTGAACTCCTCGCGGGGCACGCACGTCCCCTGCTGCGCCTCCGCATGACGCCGCGGCGCGACTACCGGCCGACGTCGAAGAACGACTTCGTGAAGTACGCGCGCAAGTTCGCCGGACACGCGTGGGTCGACGAGGCCGACGGGCAGGTCGTGCGCATCCGGCTCGAGGCCATCGAACCCGTCACCGTCGGGCTCGGCATCGTGGGGCGCGTGCACAAGGGCAGCGTGGCAACATTCGAGCGCCGCAAGGTCAACGATGAAGTCTGGCTGCCGTGGCGGGCTCGTCTCGACGTGACGGGGCGGGTGGCGCTGTTCCGGTCGTTCGACATCGAGACCGAAACGACCTGGTGGGACTACCGGAAGTTCAGCGT
>JAEUQQ010000641.1 GCA_016789685.1 Acidobacteriota bacterium
GCTGGTCACGGGCATCGCACAACCACGCCCGGGCGCGGGCCTGCCCGCTGTCGCCAACCTGCTACGGAACGCCAGCCTCGTGGTGCTGGCGCGGAACGGCCGCGCCCTGCCCGCCCTGGCCGAGCGCTGGTCGGTCTCGGACGACGGCCTCACGTGGCGGCTGACGCTGCGCGAGGGCCTGTATTTCCACGACGGCACGCCCCTCGACGCCGACGCGGTCAGGCTGGGCCTCCAGCCCGACCTGCGCGAACCTGGCCCCTTTGGCCTGACACCTGGACTGCGTGACATCGCGAACGTGACGGCCGAGAGTGCACGCGTCCTGCGGCTCGACTTGCGGGCGCCCTCCTCGTTCCTGCTCGAGGCGCTGGCCTTGATGCCGATTGTCGCGGGCGAGTCGGGCGAGATCGGGGCGGGGCCGTTCATCGAAGCCTCGCGCGAGACCGGCCGTATCGTCATGCGCGCCTTCGATCGGTACCACCTGGGACGCCCCGCCATCGACCAGGTCGATCTCAGGTCATTCGCCACGCCACGCGTGGCGTGGAGCGCGATGCTCCGTGGCGAGATCGACTTTCTCTACGAGGTCGCGCCCGAGTCGGTGGAGTTCATCGAGGCCACGTCGGACGTGCAGCCGTTGACGTCGCTGCGCCCGTACGCCTACCTGGTGGGCTTCAACCTCGCCCATCCGATGCTCGCGCGGAAGGACGTGCGGCAGGCCCTGAACCTCGCCGTGAACCGCCAGGCGCTGATCGCGAGCATGCTCGGCGATCGGGGCGAGGCCGCCGCCAGCCACGTGTGGCTCAGGCACTGGGCGTTCGACGGTGCGACGAGCCCCGCCCACGACGATCCCGCCCGCGCGCGCGCCATGATCGAGGCCGCCACGTCGGCGCGTCACCTGGGCAACTCGCGAACGCACCTGCGGTTCACCTGCCTGGTTCCGGCCGACTACCCGATGTTCGAACGCCTCGCGATCTTCGTGCAACGCGCCCTGCTCGACATCGGCGTCGACATGCAGCTCGTCCCGATCCCGCAGGCCGATCTGCAGCGGCGCCTCGCCGCTGGAGATTTCGAGGCCTACCTGCTCGAGATGGTAGCGGGCTTCGGCATCAACTGGCCGTACTGGTTCTGGCACGCGCACCAGCCGGTGCAGGCGCGCTACGTGGCGTCGGGATACGGTGCACTCGACGCCCCGCTCGACGCGGTGCGCACGGCGCGCACGACCGACGCCGAGCGCACGGCGGTTCGCGCGCTCGACGCAGCGATGCGCGACGATCCGCCGGCGCTGTTTCTCTGCTGGACGGAAACGGCGCGCGCCGTGCGCCGCACGTTCATCCTGCCTGCCGATCCCGATCGCGATGCGGTCGGCACGATTGCCCAGTGGCGCCCGGCGCCGGCGACGCCGTGAACCAGCGCCTCGCGTACCGCTTCGCGTTCCTCGGCACGGTCGCCGCCATCGTGCCGCTCGTGCTGTACGGCATCGTCTCGATGCGGACGCTGCGCGTTGGCACGCACGACTCGGTGGTGGCCGGCACGGTGAACGTCGCCAGGCGGACGACGGAACAGCTCGACCAGTGGTTCACGCGTACGACCGACACCCTGGTGGCGGTGGCAGCCGAGCTCCAGGGCACGCGCCTCGAACGCTGGCAGCAGGAACGCGTCCTCCGCAACTACGTGCTGGCGTTCCCGGAAATCCGCTCGCTGACGCTCTTCGATCGTGGCGGCGTGGCCCTCGTGTCGAGCCGGCTGTCGCTCGAGGGCCTGGCGCTGCCGCCCGTCGAGCGGATCGACCGCCGAGGTGTCGCGCTCGCGCCGATCGACATCGACGACGCCCTCCTGCCGCGCACCACGATGACGCTCGTGGCCGGCCGCGGCACCGACGACGAGATCCAGCTCGTCGCGGAACTCCATCTCGAGCAGATGTGGCGCGTGGTCGATCGGCTGCGCATCGGCACGCGCGGGTTTGCGCTGCTGGCCGACGAAAACGGGAGGCTCCTGGCCCACGGGGATCCCGACGAGAAGGCCCGCGTGGCGCGCGGCGAAGACGTGCGGTCGCATCCCGTGGCCGCCGTGGCGCTCGCGACCCGTCCGGTCGAGCCGGTGACCCAGGAGTACACCGACGACAACGGACAGCAGTGGCTCGCCGTGGCCACGACGCTGCAGTCGCTCGGGTGGGTGCTGATCGTCGAGCAGCCGGCGTCTGAGGCCTTCGGGCTCGCCGACCGCCTGCAGCGGCAGTTGCTCGCCGCGATCCTGATCGCGCTCGTCGCGATGATCGCGACGGGACTCTATTGGGGCCGATCGTTCATCGCCCCGATCTTCACGCTGATTCACGGCACCGAGTCACTCGCCGAGGGCAACCTCGAGACGCGCGTCCACCTCGATCGGCGCGACGAGTTCCAGCGGCTCGGCGAGGCCTTCAACCAGATGGCGGTTCGGCTCGGCGAACTGCACGAGCAGACGCGACGGCAGGAGCGGCACGCGATGTTCGGCCGGATCGCCGCGGGCCTCGTCCACGACCTGTCGCATCCGATCCAGAACATCGGGAACAGCTGCCGCCTGATCCTGAAGATGCACGACGACACCGAGTACCGCGACACGTTCAGGCGCACGGTGGATCGGGAGTTCGGCATCGTGCGGCGCGTGCTCGACGACCTCAAGCACCTCGGCCGCCCCGTGCCGCTCGAGCGTTTTCCGCTCGACCTGGTGCGGGCCCTGCGCGAGGTGGTCGAGGCGATGCAACCGCTGGCCGACGCTGCGGGCGTGACCCTGACCCTCGAGGCGCCGCCAGACGTCGCGTGCATCGTGGACGGCGACATGTTCGCGCTGGGACGCGTGTGGCGAAACATCATCCTCAACGCCCTGCAGGCCACGGCGCCCGGCGGCAGCGTCGTCGTCGACATCACGACGCGCGACGACGGGCGCGCCGGACGCGTCAACGTCCGCATCCGCGACACGGGCTGCGGGATTCCCCCCGATCGCCTGCCGCAGATCTTCGACGACTTCGTGACGACGAAGCGTCGCGGCCTGGGCCTCGGGCTGGCGATTTCGAAGAAGATCGTCGAGCAGCTCAGCGGGACGATCTCGGTCTCGAGCGTCGTGGGTTCGGGCACGACGTTCGACGTGTCGCTGGCGCGCAGCGCGGGCCGTCCGCGGCCGACCGCGCTCGAGCATGCGGCCACGGGCCTCGACGCGCCTGGCGCGTGACGACGCGGGAGTCTTAAACGCGTCGCGGCCGGCGCTGCGGTGGGCAGCAACCGGCCGCGACTGCGAGAGATGCGATGACCGCCGGCGCTACTTGCGCGGCAGGACGGCGTCCTTCATCTGCTTGACGACGCGGGCCTTCACGACGGTCTTGGCCGGGATCTTGATGGGATCCCCCGTCGCGGGGTTGCGACCCATGCGGGCCTTGCGCTTCTGGACGACGAGCTTCACGATGCCGGGCATCGTGAACTCACCGGTCTTCTTCAGTTCCTTCTCGGCGAGCGTGTTCAGCTCTTCGAACACTTCACGCGCTGTCGCCAGCTTCCAGTCGAACTTTTCCGCGAAGTGGCGGAAGAGTCCGACCTTGCCCAGCTTTCGGGCCTCAGCCATCGCGTCCCCCTGGTGATAATCGCGCGTGTCGCTCGTCGGCAGGCAGTCGCGCGCGCGACGCGGTCACCTGCGGAATTCTTCGAAAACGTCGCAGCATGCTAGCGCGCACCCTGCACCCTGTCAATCACTCACATGCGATCCGAGCCCGGTTTTGCTGTGTGAATGTTACACTCGGGGCATGAGCACGCCTGTCATCGAGACGTTCCCCAACCCGCGTCCCGGACGCGATTTCGAAATCGAAACGAGCTTCCCCGAGTTCACCTCGGTCTGCCCCAAAACGGGCCTGCCCGACTTCGGCGAAATCATCGTCACCTACGTGCCCAACGACCGCTGTATCGAGTTGAAATCGTTGAAGTACTACTTCGTGGCCTTCAGGAACCAGGGCATCTTCTTCGAGGCCGTCACCAACCGGATTCTCGACGACCTGGTCGCCGCCTGCCGCCCCAAGCGCATGCGCGTGGTCGGCGACTTCTCGGTCAGGGGCGGACTCAAGACCGTGGTCACCGCCGAGTACGCCGACGACCAGGCGTGAGCGACGACCCCGTCCACCGCGTCCCGATCGAGGGCGAGATCGACCTGCATGCCTTTGCGCCCCGCGACATCCTGTCGGTCGTCGACGAGTACCTGCACGCCGCGGCCGACGCCGGCATCACCGTCGTTCGCCTGATCCATGGCCGCGGGATCGGCGTGCAGCGGGCGGCCGTCCACCGCGTCCTCGGGTCGCACCCGCGCGTCGAGGCCTTTCACGATGCCCCAGACGCCCACCTGGGCGCCACCATCGCCACCCTGCGCACCACGTGACCGCCGCGTCACGTATCATCTCGCCACTGCCATGACGACGTTCCTGCTTCGAGTCCCGGGCCGCGCGTGCGTGCAGCCCCTGCCCCTCGCCCTGGTCGCGGCCCTGCTGCTCGCCCCCTTTGCGGCACGGCCCGTCGCACAGAGCGCGACGCCCGCCACGCGACCCGTCTCGTCGCCCTACGTCGTCTTCGGGTTCCAGATGGGCGACGACGGGCAGCTGGCGACGTGGGAAGAGATCGAGCGCTACTTCGCCGAGGTCGCCGAACGCTCCGACCGCGTCGAGTTGCTGAAATACGGCCGCTCGACCGAGGGACGCACGATGCTGGCGGCCATCGTGTCGGCCCCCGAGAACATCCGCCGCCTCGAAGCGATCCGCACCGCGAACCTCCGCCTCGCCGATCCGCGGTCGCTCACCACCGACGAGGCCGCGCGGCTCGCCGCCGACCAGAAGGCCATCGTCGTGCTGGGCCACAGCATCCACGCCACCGAGATCGGCGCGACGCAGATGGCCAACGAGCTGCTCCACAAGCTCGCGACCACCGACGACCCGCGCTGGCTCAACATCCTGCGCGAGACCGTCATCCTGGTCATTCCGTCGATGAACCCCGACGGTCACGCGCTGGTCACCGACTGGTTCGCCAGGACCAAGCCGACGCCGTTCGCGGGCGCCCCGATGCCATGGCTCTACCACAAGTACGCCGGGCACGACATCAACCGCGACGCCTTCATGCTCCAGCTCGCCGAGAACCGGTCGTTTGCCGACCTGTTCTACCGGATGTGGCACCCGCACGTCTTCCTCACCCTGCACCAGATGGGCCCCCGCGGCCCCCGCTTCTTCGTGCCGCCGAACTACGACCCGATCGATCCGAACTCCGACCCGCTCGTCTGGCGCACCGCGGGCCTGCTCGGCCATGCGATGGCCATGGCCCTCGAACGCGAGAACAAGGCCGGCGTGATCTCGAACGCCATGTACGACTACTACTGGCCCGGCTACGAAGACTCGGCGCCGATCGGCCACAACACCGTGTGCCTGCTCACCGAGGTCGCCAGCGTGCGCGTGGCCAATCCGATCGAGATCGCGCCAGGAGACCTGCAGGGCACACCGCGCGGCCTGCCTGAATACAAGCAGCAGATCAACTTCCCGAACCCGTGGAAGGGCGGCACGTGGCGCCTGCGCGACATCGTCGACTACGAACTCATCGCCGTCGACGGCCTGCTCGACGGCGTCGCGCGCTACCGCAGGGAGATCGTCGAGAACTTCGTGACCATGGGCCGGCGGGCCGTGGAACTCGGCCGCGCCGGCGGGCCGTACGCCTTCGTCGTGCCACAGGAGCAGTTCGACGCGCAGGCCGCGCACACGCTCGAGCAGCTGCTGATCGACGGCGCCGTCGAGGTGCATCGCGCACTCGAACCGTTCCGGGCCGGCAACCGCGACTACCCGGCGGGCACCGACATCGTCTTCATGGCGCAGCCGTTCCGGGCGTACGCGAAGACCCTCCTCGAACTGCAGCGCTACCCGGTGCGGAAACTGGCTCCCAACGCCCCGCCCGAACGGCCCTACGACGTCGCCGGCTGGACGCTGCCGCTGCAGATGAACGTCGACGTGCACACCATCGCCGACGCGTTCGAAGTGCCGATCATGACGAAGCTCGACCGCGCGACGCTCACGGCGTCGCAGGTCTGGGGCGAACGCAACCCGTCGTACTACATCGTCGAAGGCAAGGGGAACGCTGTCGCGCAGGCCGTCAATCGCCTGCGCGCCGCCGGGCTGACGCCATCGTGGACGCTGGCGCCGATCGACGCGCAGGGCTATCGGTACGCGGCGGGCTCGCTCGTCGTGCCGGCGACGAAGGTGTCGCGTCCGCTGATCGACCGCTTCGCGCGCGACCTCGGGTTGCGGAGCATCGGCCTGAAGGGCAAGGCGCCCGCCAATGTCGCGCCCGTTGGCGGCGCGCGCGTCGGCCTGCACAAGCCATGGGTCGAGAACATCGACGAAGGCTGGACACGCCTGTTGCTCGAGCGCTACGAATTCCCGTTCACCAACGTGACCGACCAGCAGATCCGCGCCGGAAACCTGCGCGCGCAGTTCGACGTGCTGGTGCTGCCCGACGCCGCGCCCGAGCGACTCGTCGATGGCCATCGCCCCGGCGCACTGCCGGCGGAGTACGTCGGCGGGATTGGCACGTCGGGGGTCGAGGCCCTCAAGGCGTTCGTGAACGACGGAGGCACGCTGGTCTGCCTCGACTCGTCGTGCGGACTCGTGCTCGAGCGTTTCGGGCTTCCCGTCGTGGATCGGGCGCGCGCGCCCGAGAACTCACGGCTGTTCTGCCCCGGGTCGCTGGTGCGGCTGTCGCTCGACACGTCGCACCCGCTCGGCTTCGGCATGCCGGCCGACACCGCGGCCTTGTTCGCGTACGGGTCGGCCTACGAGCTGCGCGCGCGCGAACCGGGCAGCGCGGTCAGCGCCCCGGCGCCTGGCGTGACGTTCGTCGGCAAGTACGGCACTGGCGATCCGCTGCTGAGCGGCTGGCTCGAGGGCGGCGACGTGATCGCCGGCCATGGTGCCCTGGCCGACGTGACCTACGGGCGCGGACGCCTTGTGCTCGTGGGGTTCAGGGCGCAGCATCGCGCGCAGTCGTACGCGACGTTCCGCGTCGTGTTCAACGCCCTGATGCGCAGGTGAGTTGCGTGACGGTCGGCGCCTGGCGCCGGCCGCGGTGAGCAATTCCGGCATGCTGCGACACCGCGCGGTGCCCTCTGCCCGGCCCGATGCCACCGCCTCGGCACCGCCCGGGGCGCCCCGGTGTGCTGCGGGCACTCGCCTTGCTCCATCCCTCGGCGCAGCTGCCTCGAACGCACCGATTCGCATGATCTGCGTACGGCTGGCTGCAGAAGGGGTGGCACTTCGTGCAGTCTCCGTTCGCGCCAGGAGAGCGCGTGGCCGCGCGCGCGCGGCGCTGGCAGGTCACGGCGTCGCGTTCCGGCCGTTCCTGCATCGCCATCACGCTGGCCGCGCTCGACGACGCGTTCGGCCTGCAGACCCTGCTGCACCCGTGCGACACAATCAGGCGCACCCGGCGGCACGCCCGCGTGCGCACCGCGCGCCTGGCGCACGCGCTGCGCGTTGTCACGGAGGTGGTGTCGCATCCCCCGCCACCGTGGTTCATGCCGCGGGGCATCGCCGAAGCGTCGATCGACCTCGTGGCGCACCAGTGCATCGCGGCGATCGCGCTCGTGCGAGGCATCAGCTCGCGGGTCTGCGTCATGGACGCGGTGGGTGCCGGCAAGACGATGCAGGCGGGCATCGCGATCGCCGACGCGCTTGCGCGCGGCCTGGCCGCGCGCGTGCTGGTAATCGTCCCTGCGCACCTGCGGCACCAGTGGGCTGCCGAGTTGTCGCGTCTCGATGTCACGGCGCGCGTCCTCGATGCGCACGGGCGCGACGACACGGCCAGCCGGTTGCCGGCCGACGTGAGTCCCTGGGCACTGCCCGGCACGACCATCGCCTCGATCGACCTCGTGAAGCGACGCGACACGCTGGTCGGCCTCGAGGGACTCCCCTGGGACCTGCTGGTCGTCGATGAAGCGCACGGGGCCGCATCGCACACCGATCGTCACGACGCGGTCGATGGCCTCGCCCGGCGGGCCCGCCACGTCATCCTGCTGACCGGCACACCGCACGACGGCGACGAGCACCGCTTCACGCGACTGCTGTCGCTTGGCGGCACCGATCCGCTCCTGGTCGTTCGTGGCGGGGCTCCCACCACGCGGCGGCGCGTCCACACGCTGGCCATTGCGCCCACGGCGTGTGAAACGGCAGCGTTCGAGGCCCTGTCGCGCTATCGGGCGGCCATCGACCGGTGCGTGGCGGGGCCGCGCGTGGCCACCAACCGCCTGGTGTTCGAGGTGCTCGCGCGCCGGGCGATGGCGAGCATGCTTGCCCTGGCTCGCACCGTCGAACGCCGGCGCGACGCCCTCGCCGTGTGCGAGCCAGCGCAACCGCTGCTCTTCGCCGCACGGGGCGACACGCTCGACACGCTTGCGGACGACGAGGCCGCGCTCGATCGCCTGCTCGTCACCCCTGGCGCACTCGACCCGAGGCACGAGCGGGCGCTGTTGGGATCGCTGCTCACCGCGGCCATCCGCGCCGTACCGCACGATTCGCTCGTCGGAGCGATCACGCGGATCGTCGCGCGTGCCGGCGAGCCGGTGATCGTCTTTGCCGAGCACCGCGACGCGCTCGTGCCACTGCTGCGCGTCCTCTCGCGGATGGTGCAGGTCGAGGTGCTCCATGGCGGCTGCACGCCAACCGAGCGCGCACGCGCGCTGGCGGCGTTCTCCGGGGGACACGCACGCGTGCTGCTCGCCACCGATACCGCGGCCGAGGGGCTGAACCTGCATCAGCACTGCAGGTTCGTGGTGCACCTCGACACCCCGTGGACGATCGCCCGGATGGAACAGCGCGAGGGACGGGTGGATCGACGCGGGCAGCGCCTGCGTGTGCACGCCTGGAGGCTGTGCCGGCGTGGGCACGCGTCCGACACGCTGCGTGCCAGGCAGGCGCAACGCGCCGGCACCATCGCGGCGGCGCTTGCGCCGTTCGGCGACGTGCCGGTGCTGCTCGAGGACGGCTGTGCGCGCCAGGTGCCGTCGCTCGTGCGCGACGCCGCACAGGCCACGGTTGCTGCGACCGCCGCGCGGCACGAGGCGCGCCGGTTCCCGGGCCGGCGCGCGGCACGAGGCGCGCCGATTCGCGCACTCCGATCGCGTGTCGTGGCCATCGACCGGGCGACGCTGCCGGCATCGATGCGCGAGGCCGATGCCATCCTCGTCGTCGGCCTCGTCGTGTCGGCCGGCGTCCACGTCTCTGTGACGCATCGCATGGCCGTGCAGGTCGCGGGCCGGGTCTTCCACGACGGCACCACGCACGCGACGCGGTGGTCGAGGCGACTGCGGGCGCTGCGGCCACTGGTCGAGGCGTTTGCGGCCGGCGCCGTGCGGGCATTGGCCGACGACCTCGTGCGCGACGAGATGCGGCGACGGCACGCCATCGACTGCCGCCTCGACCTGATCGGGGCCGCACTGCGGCGGCCGCTGGCGGCGCACTTTGTCCAGCGGTCGCTCTTCGAAACGGTTGACGCTGCTTCGGCGCATGGCGACGACGTCGTTGCGCTGGCGCAGGCGTGGCCGCCACTGGCCCCGAGCGTGGCAGCCGACATCCCCCTGCTGTTGATTCCCGTCGCACGGGCCTGCCATGCAGATACAGACACACCGCGGTGACGCGTCACCCGGCGACACACAGGGCCCCCTGGCGTTCGTGTCGGGCTCGCTGCTCGCCTCGTCGTTGTTCGATGCGCCATCGCAGGGCCGCGGTGGCGACGACCGCCACGCGCAGGCCTTCTTGCGGATCTGGCAGTCGGCCGAGGGACGGCTCGGCCCTGCGAGTGGGGCCACGGCGGTGCTCGACGCGGTAACGCGGCCAGTCGCGGCGTGGCTGGGCTTCGCCCTTCCGCCTGCACACCTGCTGCGGACGCGGGCGGCGATCACGGGCGTGCTCACGGCCGCGTCGATGCGCATCGCCGTCGTGACGCTTCCGTGGCAGGCCAGTCTCGATGGGGCCTGGGCAGCGGCCCTGGCGACCGGGGCGACGACCATGAGCCGCTGGTGCGTGATGGTCAACGGCACGACGGTGCGCCTCGTCGATGCCCGGCGGCCGTGGGCGCGCGCGCATGCCGACCTGGATCTCGGCGTCGCCGGCCGCGACGCAGGGGCAGCAGCTGCCCTGGCGCGCGCGCTGCACGCGCGGGCATTCGCGGGATCGCCCAGCCAGCTCGATCGCTGGCTCGCGGAATCGGCCCGGCTCGCGTCGCGGGCGAGCGGGTCGATCGATCGCGGGTCGCGCCAGGCGATCGCGGCGCTCACCGACGCCCTGTCGAAGGCGCCCCGGCTGCCGGCGTCGCTTGCCCGGCATCGCGAACCCGACCGCGACGTGCAGGCCGTCACGTGGCTGTACCGGGTGCTGTTTCTGCTCTACGCCGAGGCGCGGGGTGTCGTGCCGACGTGGCATCCGACCTATCGCGACGCCTATGCGCTGGCGCCGGTCTGCGAGCAGATCACCCGCGGCACGACCCCGCGCGGGCTGGCGCCGATGCTGTCGGCCGCCATGCGGCTCGCGCGACTCGGGTGCGACGTCGATGCGCTCAGGGTCACCGCGTTCAACGGTCGGCTGTTCGATCCGCGACAGGCACCACAGCTCGAACGCCTCGAGCTCGACGACCGGGTGCTGGCCGATGTGCTCCGCGGTCTCACATCGCAGCCCGCGATTCGTGGCAGGGGCCGCGTGCGGGTGCGCTACGAAGACCTGGGTGTCGAGCAGCTCGGGGCGATCTACGAACGCCTGCTCGACGAGCGGGCCACTCAGCCGTCGCGCACGCTGCGCGCGGTCGGCTCGCGGCGCAAGGCGTCGGGATCGTTCTACACGCCGCGGCCGCTCACCGAGTACCTCGTCAGGCGCACGCTCGCCCCGCTGGTCGAAGCAGCGACGCCCGACCGGATCCTCGCCCTCCGTGTCCTCGATCCGGCGATGGGCAGCGGCGCGATGCTGGTGGCGGCGTGTCACTTCCTCGCCCATGCGTACGAGCGCGCGCTCGTGGAACACGGTGTCTGCCGCGCTGGCGACCTTGACCCCGCCGAACGCGCGCGCATCCGTCGCACGGTCGCGCAGCGGTGCCTCTTCGGCGTCGATGCCAACCCGATGGCCGTCGAGCTGGCACGCATGTCCCTGTGGCTGACGACGCTGGCTACCGACCGGCCGCTGTCGTTCTTCGATCACCACCTGCGCGTCGGCAACAGCCTGCTGGGCGCCACGCCGGCCGACGTGATTCGTTCGCCGGTCACCGGGCGGGCGACGACACACTCGCGGGCAGGGTCACTGTTCCCGGAGTTCGATCCACTCGACGCCCTGCGCGCGGCGATGCCCGAGCGCCTGCGCCTGGTGAGCCTGCCCGACGACACGGTGTCGGCGGTGCGCGAGAAGGCGCAACTGTTCGCGGCGCTCGAATCACCGCGATCCCCACTCAACGGCTGGCGGCGCGCCCTCGACACATGGTGCGCGTGGGCCTCGTGGCCGCAGGCCGAACGGGTGTCGCCGCAGCTCTGGCGCGATCTCATCGCGGTGGCGCTCGGCCGGCCCGGACTGCTCGCTCCGCACATTCATGGGGCCTGGGACGCCAGGGTCCGCGAACACGCCGCGCGGCATCGCCTGTTGCACTGGCCGCTCGCGTTTCCCGAGGTGTTCGTCGATCGCGATGGCGCGCCGCGGCCAGACGCGGGCTTCGACGCCATCGTCGGCAACCCGCCATGGGACGTCGTGCGCGGGGATGGCGGCA
>JAEUQQ010000654.1 GCA_016789685.1 Acidobacteriota bacterium
GGCGACTTCAACGCCATCCGTATCGAGGTACGGCGCGCGGCCGTCGACTTCCACCGGGTCGTGGTGCACTTCGGGTCGGGGCAACGCCACGACGTCGAGGTGCGGGCGACGATCCCGTCGGGCGGGTCGACACGGGTCATCGACCTTCCCGGTCGCGATCGGACCATCGATCGCGTCGAGTTCTGGTACGACGCCAAGACGCGCGGCGGCCGGACGGCCACGGTCGTCCTGCGCGGTCGCCGGTGAACGGCACGCCCTGGGCAGGCGGCGGCGCTGGCCTTGAGTTGGGGGCCAATCTGCCGATTCTCTCCGTACCGGGGTTGCCGCTCCTCAACGGCGCCCGTGAGCCCCTCGTCGGCCACACTGGCAGGCGAGTGGGCCTGGCACTCACCGGATGGGGGCAGGCAGGGCGGCAGCACCGTGCGACGACGAGCGATCAGGTGGGGCGTGCAGGCGGCGCTGGTGGCCGTGCTCGCCGGCCTCGCCGGCGCGCTAGTCGAACTGCGTGCCCGCTCGGCCGACCACGACGCGCGCGATGAACTGCTGACGACGGCCGTCGCGATCGCGCGATCGATCAGCGCCGAGCGCTTTTCGGCGCTGTCGTTCACCACCGACGACGAGTTGCTGCCCGAGTACCAGCGCATCGCGCGCGAGATGGCGGCGTATGGCGCCTACCTCGGCCAGGAGACCATCTACAGCGTCGCCCAGCGCGACGGACACCTCGTGTTCGGTCCCGAGGGCATCGAACGTGGCAGCCCGCTCGCCTCGCGTCCAGGCACGGTCTACGAGCAGGCCGATCCGCGCGTGGCCGAACTGTTCACCTCGGCACGCCCGGTCGTGTTCGGGCCCTACACCGACGAGTACGGCACGTTCGTGTCGGCGTTCGCGCCGGTCATCGACTACCGCACGGGCCAGGTCGCCGTGGCGGTCGGGTTCGACCTGCCCGAGGCGAAGTGGCGAGCCCGACTGGCGGCCACGCGGAGTGACTCGGCCCTGCAGGTGGCCGGGCTGGCCGTGGCGGCGGCGGCGCTGCTGGTCATCCTCCATCGCCTCGGCGTCGGGTCACGCAGCCGGTGGTGGCGATGGGCGCGGTCGAGCTACGCGCGCTCCGCGCTGGTCGGCGGCGTGTGCCTGACCGCGATCGTCACGCTCGGGCTCGATGACTGGAACCAACGGACCGAGCGGCGCGAGTTCCTCGGGCTCGCCGATGCCCGGGCCGAGATCGTGACGTCGGGCTTCCTGGCGTTGCCGCGCGTGCTCGGCACCGTCACGCGCCTTTTCGAGAACTCGTCAGAGGTCACGCCGGCCGAGTTCCAGGCGTTCGTACAGCCCCTGATGCAGTCCTTTGCGGTGCAGGCCTGGCTCTGGATGCCAGTGGTCGAGCACAGTCAGCGGGGCGCCTTCGAGGTCGCCGCGCAGGGCAGGCGCGGCGTGCCGTCGCCGATCTTCGAGCGCGGGCCCACGGGGACCCGCAGTGCGGCCGGGGCGCGCGCACGCTACTTTCCCGTGGTCTATGCCTGCCCAGTTGCCGGCAACGAGAGGCTCATCGGTCTCGATGTCGGGAGCGATGAGGTGCGCCGCGAGGCGCTCGAAGAATCACTGCAGACCGGCCTGCCGACCTCGACCCGTCCCGAGGCCCTCACGCGGGGGACGGTGGGCGGCAGCAGCATCATGGTGCTCGAGCCGGTGCACGCCGGGGCGAACCACGTGCCGGGGTTTGCGGCGGGCGTGCTCGAGTTGCAGGCGTTCCTCGCGCGGACGCTCACGGCCGGCGGCAAGGCCGATCCGACCGTCCGCGTCGACCTGGTCGATCTCAGCGGTTCGCGCCCGGTGGTGGTGGCGAAGTTCCC
The DNA here is from genome assembly GCA_016789685.1 of Acidobacteriota bacterium. Lineage (GTDB taxonomy): Bacteria > Acidobacteriota > Vicinamibacteria > Vicinamibacterales > JAFNAJ01 > JAEUQQ01. Next base: position 1,851 of record JAEUQQ010000654.1, read on the forward strand.
CGAGCACGGCGACGAGGTGACGCACGGCGCCGGCGTGCATCCGGCGAACGACGCGCGCGGCGCGCCGCTCTTCGCGTTCGGGCGCGCCTGGGCCGTCGTCACGCACGCGGATCCGGCGTTGGCCTCGTCGCGTCAGCGCGTGGTGCGGACCGTCTTGCGCCTGGCCCTGGGCCTGACCGCCACGGCGCTCTGCACCGGGTTCCTCAGCATGCTCGGACGTCGGCGGTACGAACTCGAGCAACTGGTCACCGAACGCACGAGTGCGCTTGCTGCCGCCAACCGCGTGCTCGAGACGGCGCTCGCCGAGGCGACGACGCTGGCCGAGAAGGCCGAAGCCGCCAGCAGGGCCAAGAGCGAGTTCCTCGCGACCATGAGTCATGAAATTCGCACCCCGATGAACGGCGTGATCGGGATGGCCGGCCTGCTGCTCGACACGCCCCTGTCGCCCGAACAGCGCCGCTACACCGAGATCGTGCACGGCAGCGGCGAGACGCTGCTCGCGCTGATCAACGACATCCTCGACTTCTCGAAGATCGAAGCCGGAAAGGTGTCGCTGGATCGCGTCGCGTTCGAGCCCTCGTCGGTCGTCGGCGACGCGCTGACGCTGCTCGAGGCCAAGGCGCGCGAGAAGCACCTGGCGTTGACGTGGGACATCGATCCCGAGGTCCCGGCCTGCGTGGGCGGCGACCCCGGCCGCCTGCGGCAGGTCCTGCTCAACCTCGTGGGCAACGCCATCAAGTTCACGCACGCCGGCCGCGTCGCGGTGACCGTCGCCATCGGCGATCGCAGCGACACGCAGATCGGACTCCGGTTCCAGGTCGTCGACACGGGCATCGGGATTCCGGCCGACCGCATCGGCGCACTGTTCAACGTCTTCACCCAGGTCGACGGATCGACCACACGGAAGTACGGCGGTACGGGGCTCGGCCTGGCGATCTCGAAACAGCTGGTCGAGTTGATGGGCGGGACGATCGGCGTCGAGAGCGTCGAGGGAGGCGGCACGACGTTCTGGTTCACGGCGGCGTTCACGCGGCTCGACGATCCGGCCCGGCCAGCGGGCGCCGAGGCGCCTCTGCACACGTCCGACGCGCCTGGCGCGCCGCTCGAGGCGTCACGCCGGCCAGCCCGCATCCTGCTGGCCGACGACAATCACGTCAACGTGACGGTCGCCCGGGCGATGCTCAAGAAGCTCGGGCACACCATCGATGTCGCCCGCAACGGGCTCGAAGCGGTCGAGGCACTCGGGCGCGTGGCGTACGACCTGGTGCTCATGGACTGCCAGATGCCCGAACTGGACGGATTCGACGCCACGCGCCGCATTCGAGCCGAGGGTTCGGGGTGCCTCGCCCCGAACGTGCCGATCATCGCGATGACGGCCAACGCGATGGAAGGCGACCGCGACCGGTGCCTGGCCGCGGGCATGGACGACTACCTGACCAAGCCCATCAACCTGCAGGCACTCGGCGACGCCATCGACCGCTGGCTGCCCGGCAGCGACGAGGCCGCACCACCGGCAGCGTGACGGCCAGCCGACGCGGCCTCTGAGGTCGCGGCCGCGCCAGGGACCTGGGACGCGCCCCCTCACTCGCGGGCCCTGTCGCCGTGTCACGCCGATCTCATCGCCCTACCACTGCGCGTGCACCACGGGCCTGACGAACTCGTCGTAGATCTCGCGGACTCGCGCCATCAACGCATCGTCGAGCGGCGGGTGTGCGCCCGCAGCCGCGTTCGTGCGTGCCTGCGCGGCCGTGCGCGCGCCGGGAATCGTCGTGGTGATCGCGTCGTGCATCAGGATCCATCGCAGCGCCACCGTGGCGAGGTCGGCACCGGCAGGGAGGGCCGCCTTCAGGCGCTCGACGACGAGCAGCCCAAGGTCGTAGGGCACGCCCGAGAACGTCTCGCCCTTGTCGAACGCGGCCCCGTCGCGATTGAACTGGCGGTGGTCGTCGGCCGCGAAGGCGCTGGCCGCCGTCAGCTTGCCCGTCAGCAGCCCGCTGGCCAACGGTACGCGCGCCAGCAGGCCGACCTGGCGACGGCTGGCCTCGGCCAGCACGGTCTCGATCGGCTTCTGCCGCAGCATGTTGACGATCAGCTGGACGCTCTGCACGCCTGGATGGCACATCGCGCGCCTGGCCTCGTCGATCGTGACAATGCTGACGCCGTAGTACCGGATCTTGCCTGCCGCCACCAGGTCGTCGAGTGCGCCAAAGACCTCGGCCCGGTCGAGGACCACCGAGGGCGGGCAATGCAGCTGCAGCAGATCGATGGCGTCCATCTCGAGGTTGCGCAGGCTGCGTTCGACCCAGCCGGTGAGGTTCGCCCGCGTGTAGTTCGCAGGGTCCTGGGGCATGAGGCGCCGGCCCGCCTTGGTCGCGACGTACAGGCGTTCGCCGCGACGTTCGCGCCGCAGGCGCGCGACGAGACGCTCGCTGTGTCCATCGCCGTAGACATCGGCCGTGTCGATGAAGTTCGTGCCGGCATCGACCGCCGCGTGGAGCGCCTCCATCGACGCCGCGTCGTCGACGCGTCCCCACCCGCCACCAATCGCCCAGGCACCGAAGCCGATCGCCGACACCTGCATGTCGGTGCGCCCCAGCTGCCGGTGCGGCATGTTCGCCTGTTGCCCGACCACGAGTCACTTCCCTTTCGCTTGCGCCCGCCGCGTGACTGCGCAGGCCGCGCCCGCCATGCTACGTCGCGCCAACGACGCCCGCAAACGCGGGGCGTGGCATGCGTGTAACATCAGGAGGCCGCGCCACCGGAATCCGAATCATGCACACCCTCACACGCGCCCTGGTCGTCGTTGCCGCCTGCGTTCCCCTGGTGGGCGTCGCGCAGGAAACGCCGAAGGTCGATGCCAACTCCATGCTCGTCGTCGTGCGAGGCTGCCCAAAGGGCCGCGCCATCGTGCCGCTGGCCATGGAAGGCGAGGCCGCGACGCCCGCAACGCTGGTCGGACGCGCCATGCGCCTCAACGGTACGCGCGACCTCATGAAGCAGGTCGAGGCCGAGAAGGGGCACCTGATCGAGGTCACGGGCCTCGTGCGGAAGTCCGACCTGCGGGCAAGCGGCCCGAGCACCCGGATTGGCGGGATGCGCGTCACCGCGGGCGCCGCCTCGCCGATGGGCAGCGATCCCTCCCGGCAGGCGGCGTTCGACGTGATCATGATGGACGTGACGTCGTTCAGGCCGCTGTCGGACGCGTGCCCGGCACGACCCTGAGGGTGCGCCAGCGCTGCGGCAGCGGCGCGTCGCTGCCGTGACGATCGTCGCCATCCAGACCTGGAGCGAGGGCAACATGCACACGACCCGAACGATTCCCGGACTCGTCGCCACCGCGCGCACCACGAAGCGAGCCTGCGGCTGGCCGAGCCTCATCGTGGCGGCGCTGGTGGCGGTGAGCGTGGCGGGGAGCCGCGTTGCGGCCCAACCCGCCGCGAACGCGCCCGCGGCCAGGGCGCAGCAGGTCGATGCCATCTTCGCGCGCTTCGATGCCACCAGCTCGCCTGGCTGTACCGTCGGCGTCGGGGTCAAGGGGCAACGCGTGCTCGAACGCGGCTACGGGATGGCCGACCTCGAGCACGACACCGTGCTGCGGCCCGACGCGATCGTCGAGGCCGGATCGGTCTCGAAGCAGTTCACGGCGGCGGCCGTCCTGCTGCTGGCGCGTGACGGCAAGCTGTCACTCGACGACCCCGTCCGGACGCACATACCTGAACTGCCCGAGTACGGGGTGCCGTTGACCATTCGCCATATGCTCACGCACACGGCGGGGTTGCGCGACTGGGGCACGATGGCCGACCTCGGGGGGTGGCCGCGCACCAGGCGCGCCCACACGCATGCGCACGCGCTGCAGATCATGGCGCGACAGACGGCGCTCAACTTCACGCCAGGCACCGACTGGTCGTACTCGAACAGCGGCTACAACCTCGCCGCGATCCTCGTCTCGCGCGTGAGCGGCATGTCGTTCGCCGATTTCACCCGCACGCGCATCTTCGAACCGCTCGGCATGCGCGACACGTCGTGGCGCGACGACCACCGTCGCATCGTCCGCCGGCGGGCGATGGCCTACGCCGACGCTCGCGGTACGTTCACGACGCTGATGCCGTTCGAAGACGTGCACGGCAACGGGGGCCTGCTCACGACGGTGGGCGACCTACTGACGTGGAACCAGAACTTCGTGACGCACGTGGTCGGCGACGCGGCGTTCGTCGCCGAGCAGGAACGCACGGCCGTGCTGTCGTCTGGTGTCGACACGGGGTATGGCCTGGGGCTCTACGTGGGCTCGGCTGGCGGCCGACGCGAGGTGTATCACAGCGGGGCGACGGCCGGGTACCGCGCGTTCCTGGTGCGGTACCCCGCCGAGCAGCTCTCGGTCGCGGTGCTGTGCAACGTGACGAGCGCAAACGCCGAGCGGCTCGCACGCCAGGTGGCTGACCTGGACCTCGATGCGCCGCCGGCCCCGGTGCCAGGCGCGAGTGTCACCCTTGCGCCCGACGTGGCGCGCGCGCGCGCCGGGATCTACCGGCAGGTCGATGGCCCGCAGGTGCTCGTGCTCAATGAGGCCGACGGCGCGCTGCGCGTGTCGGATGGCCCGGTGCTGTCGGCCGTCTCGCCAACGGCCATGCGACTCGGGAACGCGACGGTCGAGTTCGGCGCCGACGGTGTGGCCACGCGGGCCCGCGTCTCCGGCGCGAGCATCAAGCCGCGCACGTACGAGCGCGTGCCGCGCGCGACGCCGACGGCCGCAGACCTGCGCGCCTTCGCGGGCCGCTATCGCAGCGACGAGGCCGACGTGTCGATCGAGGTGGTGGTCGAGAACGGCGCGCTGGTTGTCATGCGGGCGCCTGCCGACACGATGCCGCTGACGCCGCTGTACGCCGACGCGTTCGCGTCAGACCTCGGAACGATCCGGTTCGACCGCGGCCCCAGGGGCGCGGTGACGGCCCTGCGCGTCTCGACCGACCGCGCGTGGGACGTTGCGTTCGTGCGGCAGTGACGTCAGCGGGGGCGCCGGGTCACTGCACCAGCGCCCGTCGCACGAAGTCGCGGTTGACGACGCTGTGCGGCTTGAGGGCGGCGCGCTCGTGTGCCATGGCGAGGGCCACGCCCGGGAGCCTGGCGCGCAGGGCGGCCTCGGTCAGCGTCCAGTCGATGACGTCGCGCTGCGCGTGGCTCCCGCCGAAGTTGTGGGCGAAGAACCGCACCGGGTGCAGCGCCTCGACGCACGCCGCGTAGTGCCCGCGGGCGAAGGCGACGAACCCGCGCGTCAGCGGCAGGCCGATCGTGCGGATCCAGGTGGCGGTCTCGTTGTCGCCGGCAGCGTTGCGCGACATCTCCGACAGCAACCGGTCGACGGCGACGTCGTCGCCCGCGCCGAGATAGGCCATGGCGGCGTGCAGGTCGTTGAACGGGTAGAGCCGGCCGTCGGCGTGGTCGTTCCAGCACCCCGCCACCTCGGCCCAGCGCGACGCGACGTCGACGCCGTGCATCTGCAGGCGCCACAGCAGCGCGGACGCATCGACCAGGTCGAGCGCCACGCGGCTGTGCGTGGCCCGGATCGGGCCGTCGTAGAGCGCCAGCTCCCGGTCGGCCTGCCCGAGAT
>JAEUQQ010000660.1 GCA_016789685.1 Acidobacteriota bacterium
GCCATCGGCGTGTCGATGGGCCTCGCGCGCCTGCTGCAGAAGACGAAGGTGCACGACGACCTGCCGCCGGCCGTGACGTTCGTCGTCCCGGAATGCGGCACGCCCGCGGCCGACGCGCAGATTGCCGCCGACGCGAACATCCAGCTCGCCGGGCTTGCCTACGACGGCGGCCTGTCGGCGGTGGATGGCGAGATCGTCAGCATGTTCCACACGGCCAGCGCGGATGCCGACGACCAGACGATCGTGGCGCCCCTCGAAACCCTCCAGCGCCTGTATGCGACCGATGCCGTGACGTACGTCGCCGGCTGGCTGCACGACGCGTCGGACGCGGCGGCGGTCGCGGCTGACCTCCGCACGCGGCTCGGGGCACGCGGCATCGCCGCGTCGGTCTACACCTACGAGGACTACGACGTGAATCCGTACTACGTCGGATCGATGCAGTTCATCGCGTCGCTGGTGATGTTCATCGGCCTGCTCGTTGTCGCCGTGGTCGTGCTCGGGGTCTTCAATGCGACCACGCTGACCGTGTTCGAACGCACGCGTGAGATCGGGACGTTCCGGGCGCTGGGATATCGCCGGAGGCAGGTCGCGGGCCTGTTCGTGCGCGAGGTGCTGCTGCTGTCAGTGACGTCAATGGCGGCCGGTGCCGCGCTGGCGTACACGATCGCGTTCCTCGTGAACGCCGCCGACATCCGGTTCACGCCGCCCGGCGTGCCCGGCTCGATCCAGTTGCTGATCACCCCGAACGCGGCGGTGTGCCTCGTGGTGGCGCTGGCGATGTTGCCGCTGAGCCTGCTGGCCACCTGGCTCGTCATCCGCCGGCGCGTGCGCGTCGGCACCGCCGACCTCCTGACGGCAACCACTGCGTGAGTCCTGACCCCATGACCCAACCGGCCCCACCCTCCCGCTGTCAGCGCATCGCAGGTGCCAGCATGGCGCTCGTCCTCGCCGCAGTCGCCACGGCGCACGCCCAGGCGCCCCCCCCCGACGAACTGCTGCGTGCGGCCGACCGCGCGCGCGGCGGCCTCGGCACCGGCATCACCTGGAATGTCACCGTCGAGGCGAGCGACGAAGGCACGGTGACGTCGCGGACGTTCCTCGTGAAGGCCCGCGGCCTCGATGCGCTGGTCGAGGCCCTGGCTCCGGCGCGCTACAAGGGCGAGATCATGCTGTTCAACGACCGCACGATCTGGTTCGTGAAGCCCGGCCTGCGCAAGCCCGTGTCGATCAGCCCGCGGCAACGCCTGACGGGCGATGCGGCCAACGGCGACATCGCCACCACGAACTACGCGCGCGACTACGAGGGCACCATCACCGGCGAGGCGACCATCGACGGCGAGGCCTGCTACACGCTCGACCTCGAGGCCAGGGCGCGCAACGTCACCTACGACCGCATCCGGTACTGGATCTCGAAGAAGCGCCGGCTCGGCCTCAAGGCCGAGTTCCTCACGGTGAGCGGCGAGCTGTTCAAGTCGGCCACGTTCACCTACGGCAACGTGCTGAAGACGCCCGAGGGCTCGTTCGAGTTCGTGAGCCGCATGCACATCCGCGACGAAACGGGCGCGAAGTCCGAAACGGTCATGACCTTCGCGCGGCCGAAGGCCGAGACCCACGCAACGAGCCTCTTCAACATCAACAACGTGGTGCGCTGAGATGGCGTCCCCGTCACTCGCCTCGGCAACGGCCTGGCGCCCGATCGCACGCATCGCCTGGCGGAACGTGCGCCGGCACTGGCGCCACAGCCTCGGATCGCTGCTGTCGATCGTGGTCGGCTTCCTGGCCATCGGCATGTTCGAGGGCTACCTGGGCGACCTCGAAGACCTGCAGGCCAACTGGTACGTGCAGCGCAGCATGATGGGGCACGTGATCGTCGAGGAGCGGAGCGCCTCGCGCGCCGAACGCGACAACCCCTTTGCGCACGCGATGCACGAGGCAGCGCAGCGGTTCACCGACGGGTTTCTCGCGGCGCATGCGAGCGACGTGCGCGCGCACGCCCGGGTGCTGACGATGGGCGGACTGGCGAGCACGGGCAAGACGGGAGTGATGTTCCTGGGGTGGGGGTACGACGTGGCCGGCGCGGCCGCGGTCCGTGGCCCCTGGGCGTGGAACACGACAGCGGGCGTGCCGCTGCACGAAGCGCCCCCCAACAGCGTGGTCATTGGCAACGGGCTCGCCGGGTTGCTCGACTGCACGGGCCCGTCGCCGGCCGACGCCATCGGCCGCAACGGCATGCCCATCGAGGCGACGCGGCCGTTCACGTGCCGGAGCACGCGCCTGCAGCTCACGGGCTCGACCGAAACCGGGCAGCTCAACGTCGTCGATCCGACGATCGTCGGGTTCTTCGACGCGGGGCTGAAGGAACTCGACGCGCGGTTCGTCACCGTGCCGCTCCCGCTCGCGCAGCGGCTGCTCGACACGACCGCGGTGAGTTTCTACAGCATTGCGCTGCACGACGAACGCGACGCCGCCGCGTTCGCCGCCGCGTTCAACGCCGCCGCCACCGCCGCCGGCGCCACGGTCATGGCCGAGCAGTGGCGCGAGCATCGCTTCGCCGAGCTGTACCGCCGGACGACGCAGGTGCTCGGCCTCTACCGCACGTTCGTCGTCCTGATCGTGGTGACGATCGCCGGCATGTCGGTCTTCTCGACGATGCTCAAGGCCGTGAACGAGCGCGTGCGCGAGATCGGCACCCTGCGATCGATCGGCTACCGGCGCCCGCACATCGTGCGGCTGTTCACCCTCGAGGCGGCGATGCTCGCCCTCGTCGCCTGCGTCGTCGGGTTCATCGCGCTGGTCGTCGTGACGAGCGCGATCAGCGGTGCGGGCATGAGCTACAGCGGCGGGATCTCGGCGACGCCCATTCCGCTCACCGTGAGCCTCCGGCTGGACGCCTGCGCCTTCGCGACGGTGTTCCTGGCGGGGATCGCGGTGTGTGCGTCCTGGTTCCCGGCCCGGCGCGCGGCCCGGCTGTCGATTCCCGACGCGCTGGGTCACGCGGCGTAGCGACAGGCAGTACGCCGGCACGGGCGCCGCGGTGTATGCTGCGCCGCCATGCCCGTCACGCTTCCGCCCGAGACCACCCGGCGCCTGCAGGCGTCGATCAAGCGCTACTGCGCCGACCACCTCGACATCGACGCCGGCGACCTGAAGACCGCCATGCTCCTCGACTTCTGCCTCAGGGAGATCGGGCCGTCGATCTACAACGCGGCGATCGCCGATGCGCAGGCCTACCTCAACGAGCGCGTCAGCGACATGGACGGCGTGTGCGGCCAGCAGGAGTTCACCTACTGGGCCCCGCCCGCCAGCGGGCGCGGAACGGTCGAGCGCAAGCGAGGGCCGGCGTAGGCGCGCAGGCCCGACGGGCGCCCGGCCGCGACGCGCACTTTCGCGGTGGTATGCTGCCTGACGGTGCCGTCGCCCCTGCCCGCCCGCGCCTCGTGGTGCCTCGCGTTCGTCGCCGCCGCCGCCGCCCTTCACGCCCTCGCCACCGGCCTCGTGCGGCCCATGTTCCAGGTGTCCGACGAAATTGGCTACTTCGCGCTGGCCCAGCAGCACGCGCTGCGGCAGGTCTCGGACGACATCACGCGCGCACGCGTGATGCCTGGCGGGCAACCGTTCTACAACTCCCCGGGCGGCAAGGAGACCTTCGGGCAGGCCTCGGGCGCGCTGCTCGCGGCAGCGGCGCGACGGCATGACAGTGCCGACGCGGCCGCGATCACGAGGCTCGCGATCGCCGCCTGCCACGTGGCGGTGGTGCTCGCCGTGTGGGGCCTGGCGCGACGGCTGTACCCGGCCCACGTCGAGATCGCATGGGTGGCGTCGATGTTCGCGGTGTGGCAGCCGGTGCTGACGTCGTTCGATGCGGGCGTGACCCCGGACGCGTTCGCCAACGCCCTCTCGGCGTGGGCGCTCTACTTCGTGGCCTGCGCGCTGACCGGCCGCCGCGCGTGGCTGCCGCTGCTTGGGGCCACGTTGCTTGCCGCCGCGGCGTTCGCCTTCAAGGACACGGCGCTCTGCGTGTTTGCCGCGATCGCCTGGGCCGGTATCGCGTGCGTCTGGCGCGACGCAGGACGCACGCGGGCGCTGGCTGGCGCGGTGGGCCTCGTCGGGCTGGCGACCATCGCCGCACTCACGATTCGCAGTCCGTACATCGACGATGCCCTGGCGCGCCTCGACGCCACACGCCTCGAGCCAGGGCTGGCGATGCGGATGGTGGCGTTGCTGGCCCGCCAGCTCGTGCCAGCGTTCACCTCGTTCTGGACGGGCCTGGGGAACTTCGGGGCGCACGCGATCTTCGTGCCGGCGGCGTGGACGTGGACCGTCGCCGCGCTGTGTGCCGTGGCAATCGCAGGATTCCTGCGCCGGACCGACGCTGGCAGCCCCATCGGCGCGGCGGCGGCCTGGTGGGCGTTCGGCGCGGGCATCATGTCGGGATTGCTGCTGCACCCGCTGCGCGTCGTGCTGCTGCACGGCGTCGACGACTTCCAGGGGCGATGGCTGTTTCCGATGATCGCGCCAATGCTGGTGGCGCTGGCCGCGGGCATCAGGCACCTGCTGCAGACGCCCCGCGCGTCGGCCGCGGCCGGCACCTTCGCGGCAACCGCCATCGGCGTCGTGCCGCTCGTCCTGATCGTGGTGCCGTTCTTCTACGCCGCGTTCCCGGCCGACTACCACGTCGGCAGCCTCTACCTGCAGGGGGTGTACGGCAAGGGCGCGGATCCGGCGCGTGTGCTGGCGTTCGTGGGTCCGCTGTCGCCGTGGCTGATCACCGCGCGCGCGATGACCTTCGCGCTCACGCTCGCCGCGGCCGTCGTCGCGGTGGCTATCGGGGCAGGCTGGCCCCGTGGCCCGGCGCGTACTCCGGAGCCGCGAGCCGAAGCAGCGCGATGATCCGGTCGGCATCGCGCCGGGTGACGGCCGCCGACAGGTCCGCGATCCACTCGCGCGACAGCGGCAGCAGCCGCTCGCGCAGGGTGAAGATCTTCGGGTGCCGCGTGGGTTCGACGGTGTCACCCTCGACCAGCAGTTCCTCGAGCAGTTTCTCGCCGGGCCGCAGGCCCGTGTACTTGATCTCGATGTCGATGCCGGGCTCGAGCCCCGACAGGCGGATCAACTGCTCCGCCAGATCGGCGATGCGGACCGACTCGCCCATGTCGAGGTGGAAGATCTCGCCGCCGGCGCCATCGATCGAGGCGCGCAGCACGAGGTGCACCGCTTCCTGCACCGTCATGAAGTAGCGCACGACCTCGGGATCGGTCACCGTGACCGGACCTCCGGCCGCGATCTGCTTCTGGAACAGCGGCACGACACTGCCACGGCTGGCCAGCACGTTGCCGAACCGCACGGCCGTGAAGAGCGTCGCGCCACCCGACAGCGCCAGCACGACGCGTTCGGCGGCGCGCTTGGTCGCTCCCATCAGGCTCGTGGGCCTCACGGCCTTGTCAGACGACAGGAGCACGAAGCGCTCGGCGCCGTATTTCAGCGCGGCCTCGGCCACGACGGCCGTGCCGATCACGTTGTTGCGGGCGGCCGCCACGGCGTGACGCTCCATCAGCGGCACGTGCTTGTACGCCGCCGCGTGATAGACCCTCGCAGGCCGGTGCGCGGCGAACACCGCATCGACGTCGGGCGCGTCGAGGATGTCGGTCACCGCGGCCTCGAGCGTCAGTGCCGGGTGGGCCCGGCGGATGTCGCACTCGATGTCGTACAGGTCGCTCTCGGCGCGATCGACGAGCACCAGCGTGCTGGGCGACGCGGCCGCCACCTGTCGCGCGATCTCTGAGCCGATCGATCCGCCGGCGCCGGTCACGAGGACGCAGCGTCCCTGCAGCGTCTGCCTGATGCTGGCGGCGTCGAAGACGACCGGCGCACGGCCCAGCAGGTCTTCGATGCGCACGCCGCGCATCTGCTTGAGGGTGACGCGGCATTCCGACAGGTCAGACACGGATGGTGTCGTCAGGCACGGCACGCCCGAGGCGCGGCACAACGCGACGAGCCGCCGGATCACCGGGGCCGGCGCCGACGGAATCGCGATGAACACCTCGTCGATGCGGTACCGGTGCACGAGCGCGGGGATGTCGTCGGCCGGCCCGAACACGGGCAGGCCCTCGACGAGCACGCCGTGCTTGCCGCGATCGTCGTCCACGAACCCGATGCACTCGAATCGTCCATGGCCCGAGGCGCGCAGGTCGCGCACCAGCAGGATGCCCGCCTCGCCCGCGCCGACGATCAGCGTCGAGCGCGTCATCCGCCGCCGTTCGCGGTGGGTCATGCCTCGAGGCGCATCCGCGCCGTGGTCAATACCAGGTTCCCGCGCTCGCAGAACTCCGTGAGGCGCGCCAGGCGATCGGCCGTGACCTTGTCGGTGGCGATCACCACCTCGGTGATGGGATGCCGCTCGAGCACCTCTTCGAGCGACCCGAGGTTGCCCAGGACGGGCACGCCCTGGATGCGCGTGCGGAGCTTGCCCGGGTCGTCGTCGATGAACCCGACGACGTCGCGGCCGAGCATCGCGTTGTTCCGCAGTTCGCGCAGCACCAGCACGCCGCCGTCTCCAGCCCCGTAGATCAGCACGCGGCCCTCTGTCGCGGCGCGCGGCCGCAGCCGCTCGCCCAACAGGCGCATGAACAACCGGCCCGCCGCCACGAACGCGACGAGCAGGATCCAGTTGAGGATGAAGACCGACTGCGACGGCCCTGGCCCGTAGGCCGTGCGCACCAGGATGAACGACACCACCGCGCCCAGGGTGGCCCCCTTGATGAGCGTGATCAGGTCGTCGAGGCCCGTGTAGCGCCAGACGCCCTGGTACGTCCGGAACAGCGCGAACGCCAGCGGCTCGACGAGGATCACGATCGGCAACGCGCTCAGGAAGTACGCCTCGGCCGTCGTGAACGCCCCTTCGAAACGCAGCAGCCACGCCGTGTAGAACGCCAGCACCACGAGCGCGAAGTCGACCACGACGGTGGCCACCTGCCGCTTGTACGAGAAGTCGGTCACGAACGAGATCGCATCGCCCGCTGACCGCGACGCGTCGCCCTCGGGGTAGACCTTGAGACGCCCGAGGTACGTGCCGAACATCAGCGTGCCGAGCACCAGCAGGCCCACCAGCGTGCCGGTGTACGACAGCCCGAAGCGGTACGAGAAGAGCGCCACCGTCCCGGCCAGCGTCGCGACGAAGTAGAGCACCAGCACCGCCTGCCGCTCAGACAGCCCGAGCGCCACGAGGCGGTGCGACGAGTGATCGCGGCCGCCCTGCGAGATCGGCCGCCCGGCCAGCGTGCGCGCCACCGAGACCAGCGTCGTGTCGAAGATCGGCACCAGCAGCACCAGCACCGGCCAGAGCAGCACCGACAGCACCCCGCGCGAGTACGGGAACACGCCCACGAGGCTCAGCCCGGCCACCATCGTGCCGAGGAACAGGCTGCCGGTATCGCCCATGAAGATGCGTGCGGGATTGAAGTTGAACGCGAGGAACGCGGTCGCGACCGCACACACGGTCGCCGACGCGATCGCGCCCTCGGCGTACCCGTCGCTCAGGAAGAACATCGTGCGGAAGAACATCGCGATGGCCGCGATCCCCGCGGCCAGGCCGTCCATGTTGTCGAGCAGGTTGAACGCGTTGGTGATGCCGACTACCCAGCCGATCGTCAGCAGCATGTCGAGGAACTCGACGCCGGTCAGGCGCAGGCGGAGGTCGAGGACGACGAACGTGCCGGCGATGGCCAGTTGCGCGAGCAGCTTCGTCTGCGGCTTGAGGCTCCTGAAGTCGTCGACCAGCCCGACCAGCGCAGCGGCCGCAGCGCCGCCGACCACCAGCCACACCGGAAGCGCCCGCACCGGCGACACGGCGAGCGCGACCAGCGTCGCGAGCGCGATCGCCACGCCGCCCAGCATCGGCACCGACTCCCGGTGCCAGCGATCGGCCTTCGGGTGCGCCACGAGCCCCACCCTGAACGCGAGCAACCTGACGACGGGGGTGCAGACCAGCGTCAGCAGCACGCCGATGGTGGCCGCCATCGCGATCGATGTCGTTGTGGGATCCATCACGACTGCCCTCCCTCCAGGAGCGAACGGTACAGTCGATCCATGTCACGCCCCAGGCGCCCCGCGCCGAAGAGCGACACGGCCCGTCGCCGCCCCGCGGCGCCGAACCGGCGGCGCTCGTCGTCGTTCGCGAGCAACCGCGCGGTCGCGGCCGCCAGCCCCTCGGCGTCGCCGTCGTCGCGCAACCATCCGGTTTCGCCGTCGACCACCACGTCGGGCACGCCGCCCACCCGCGTGGCGACCACCGGGCACGCCGCAGCGTGCGCCTCGATGAGGGCCACCGGCGAGCCCTCGTTCTTCGAGGTGAGCAGCACGACGTCGCAGTCAGCGTAGATCACCGGCAGATCGCTGCGCCAGCCGACGAGGTGGACGCGCTGGCCCAGACCGCGCGCCGCGATCCCGCGCTCGACCTGGGCGCGGCACTCGCCGTCTCCCACGATGACCATGTGTGCGGGCGAGCCGAGCGCGACGAGCCGGGCCGCCACATCGAGGAACAGCGCGTGCTGCTTGATCGGCACCAGGCGCGCCACGATGCCGACCAGGGGCGCGTCCGCCGGCAGGCCGAGGTCGCGTCGCAGCACGCCACGGTGCTGTTCGGCCTGCTCGAACGGCGCCAGGTCGAGCCCGAGCGACACGACCTCGAAGCGCGTCGCCGTCCCCACGCCCGCCGCGAGCACGTCGCGTCGCACGGCCTCGCTCACCGCGATCAGGCAGGCGGTCTGCCGGGCCAGCCACCGTTCGATGCCGACGAACACCCGCGTCTTCATCGGCGAGAAGTAGCCGTGGAACACGTGGCCGTGGAAGGTGTGGACAGCAGGCACGCGGCACCACCACGCCGCCAGCCGCCCCAGGGTGCCGGCCTTGGCGGTGTGCGTGTCGACGATGTCGGGGCGGAACTCGCGGATGAGCCCGAGCACGGCGCGCAACGTCGCGAGGTCGCGCAGGGGATGGATCTCGCGGCCGAGCGCGGGGATGACCCGGAGGTTCGTGACATCACGCCCCATCAGCGCGAAGTAGTTGCCCTCGTCGGCGCCTTCGGCGCCCGTCACGGTGAGCGTCTCGTAGTCTGGCGGGTGCAGCTGCTCGGCCAGGACGCCGAGGTGCACGGCGGGCCCCCCAATGTTGAGGCGCGCCACGAGGCGGAGGATGCGTATGGGGCGACGGGCCGGCACGAGTCGGCCCCATCATAGCGGAAGGGGCCGTTCCCGGCCCGCGCGGGCGCGGCCGGTCCGGAGGAACGCCGTGAGCCGACGGGGATCCCGTGATGTTACGGCAGGACGGTCGCGCGACTCGATGTGCCGCCAGACCACGACACGCCGTTGACGGTCCAGTACTGCGAGCGCTCGACGGCAAAGAGGTCGCCGTTGACCGCAGCCAGCTTGACACCGACGCGCTGCCCGGCGAGTGCGGGGAGTTCACTGTTGACGTAGTAGTTGTAGCGCGCCCGCCTCGGAACGATCACACGCACGGTGGTGGCCTCGCCCGACTCCGGCAGCACGGTCAGATCGACATCGATGTCGTGGTCGTTCTCATTGGTCAACAGCAGCCAGGTCTCGAAGGCGTCGCGCCCGCCGACGCGCACGTCGGCCACCGCCCAGATGGTGGCGCTCCCGGTCGTGCCCATCGACGAGGTCCCGTCGATCCAGTTCGTGAACGCACCGCCCCAGTACGTGGCGCGCTCGACGACCACGGGGCTCGTCGACGTGACCACCGTCGAAACAGCCGCGTTGGCGAGCAACGGCGAGCGTGATTCGAGGTCGATCGTCAATCGCGTGTGCGGTGCCACCACGAACTGTTCAGAGACGATGTCGCCCGTGCCGGTGAGGTACTCGACCGTGACGGGGGCCGGCGTCGAGAACGACGGGTTGCCGACCAGGACGTACGTGTCGAGGTAGGGCCCAGTGGCCCCCTCAGGGCAGAACCAGCGCTGCGCGAGCGTCGGCGCCCCCGACGAGACGTGCCCGCCCTTCCAGGTCGGCTGGCCGAAGTAGACGGCGCGCTCGGCCACGAGCGGCGCATTGCCGGTCACGGTGATGCTGAACGAGCGGTTCGTGAGCTGGGGAAACTGGCGCGTCCACACCGTTTCGCGCGCACGCGCCGGAATGGTCACGACGTGCGTCACCGTCTGCCCCGACTCGGTCATGAACGAGACGTTGGCCAGTGTCGGCGTCGCATTCGGATTCGCCAGCAGCACGAACGTGTCGAAGTACCCCTGCGACCCTTCGGCGAAGTACCACGTCGTGCTGGGCGACGAGACCGCCGATCCGCTGTGCCCGGAGGCGAAGCCGGGGCCCCACCGCATAGTCCGTTCGCCTGCGAGCGGAACGGCGTCGGTCGAGCGCACCTCGATGGC
>JAEUQQ010000692.1 GCA_016789685.1 Acidobacteriota bacterium
GTGGTCAGTTCGGCGCGCAAGCGCGTCTCGAGCGCCTCGCGCTCGTCGCGCGCCTCGTCGCCCAGTGCCGCGACGCGCGCGTCGTAGTCGTCGCGCAACGACGCGACCTGGGCGTCGAGCGCGGCGCGCTGCGCGGCCAGCTCGCGGGCTGCCGCCTCGGCTTCGGCGGCCACGGCCGCCGCCACCGCCTCGGCGCGCTCGCGGTCGGCGCGCGACTGCGTTTCGGCGAACGCGTCAGACAACTGCAGCGAGAGCGCGTCGGTCAGTCTCGACACGATCGGGGCGAACGCCTGGGGCGCGGGGGTCGGTTCGTTGGCCATGGTGGTTGCGGGCGGATCGGCGGCGATTGCGTTCGCCGCATTATGGGAGCCCACGATCTCCGGGGTCAAGAAGCGTGCCGGTCAGGATGGTCATCGGATCACGATGAAGCCCCGCACTGCGGCCCACCAGGCCGGCATCGGCCACGCCAGACGTGACGGATCCGTCATGGCGATTCCGATGCTGCCGACGGTTGGCACCCGCGTGGTCGCTCGCGGGCGGCCCCTGCCGGGCGGCGACCGCCCCGCTATCCGGCGGGGTCGGCGAGGCCCTCGCGGATGGCCATCTGCGTCAGCAGTGCCACCGACTTCACGCCGAGCTTGCGCATCAGGTTGGCGCGGTGCGTCTCGACGGTGCGGGCGCTGATGTCGAGCGCCGCACCGATGTCGCGGCTCGACAGCCCGCGCACGAGGAGGCGCAGCACGTCGCGTTCGCGATCGGTCAGCGACTGCACGCCCTGCGGCGCGCGCGACGCGTCACCGGGCTGGTCGAGCTGCTGCCGGATCGCGGGGCTGTAGTACGTCCCGCCCCCCACGACCGCGCGCACGGCGTTGACCAGATCCTGCACCGCCGAGTCCTTGAGCAGGTAGCCGGCCGCCCCCTCCTGCGTCGCGCGGGCGACGTACTCGCGGCCGGCGTGCATGGTGAGCACGATCACACGGAGGGCGGGCCGCAGGCGCGCCACGTGCGCCAGGACCTCGAGCCCATCACGACCCGGCATCGTCAGGTCGAGCACCAGCACGTCGGCCTCGGTGCGCGCGACCGCGTCAACCGCGGCGTGGCCATCGGCCGCTTCGTCGACGACCGTGATGTCGGCTTCGCCCTCGAGGATCCGGCGGATGCCGTCGCGGACCAGCGTGTGGTCGTCGGCGAGGATGACGCGTACGCGGTCGTCACTCATGCAGGCATCCCGATCGGCATGCGGGCCTCGAGCCTGACGCCGCCGTGCGTGGTCGAGTCGATCTGCAGCGTGCCGCCGAGCGCCGTCACGCGTTCGCGCATGCCCAGCCACCCGAGGTGCGGACTCACGTTGGCGGCCATGCCCTGGCCGTTGTCTTCGACCACCAGCGTCGCAGTCGCCGCGTCGGCGGTGAGGCAGACACGCGCTTCAGACGCCCGCGCGTGCCTGGCGACGTTGGTCAGCGCCTCCTGCACGACCCGGTAGACCACGACCTCGATCTCGGGCGCAAAGCGCTGCGCCGCGCCGTCGAGGTCGAGCCGCACCGCAATCCGCGTGCGCGCCGCGAAGTCGTCGGCCAGGGCGTGCAACGCCGCCAGCAGCCCGAGGTCGTCGAGCACCGACGGACGCAGCAGGTTGCTGAGATCGCGGACCTGCGCCAGCGCGCGCCCGACCATCTCGCCGGCGGCCTGGCGGCCGTCGAGGTCGAGTTCGATCTTGACGGCGGTGAGCACCTGCCCGGCCTCGTCGTGCAGCTCGCGGGCGATGCGGCGCCGCTCGTCCTCCTGCGCGCGCAGCAGGAGCCGCGTGAGCTGCTCGAGCTGCGAGGTGCGCGCCACGAGCTTGGCACGCTCGTCGCCGAGCACGAGGAAGAGCATGCCGAGACCGATGGCGAAAAGGAACAGGATGTCGATGAACGCGCCGTAGATCACGCCGGCACCGAACCGGCGCACGAGCGGATAGTCGAGATGGTGCATGCCCCACAACACGAACGCCGTGGCGAGCACCCCCGACGCCTCGCTCGCCACGCGACGCCGGTGCTGCCAGAGCACGATCCCCGTCCAGACCGTCACCGATGTCAGCAGTAGCGTCGACGACACGCCGGCGACGAGCATGCTGTGCATCCCGTAGATGGTGGTCCAGGCCCACAGCACCGAGGCGGGAATCACGAGGGCGTGGGCCCACCGCAGCCGCAGGCCACGCGAGAGTTGCAGCGCGGCCGCCAGCAGGAGAAAGGCGCTGACAAGCGTCGTCGCCTGGTGCGCGAACAGCCACACCGGATCGCGCCGCACGATGAACGCCGAGATCGCCGCGAGGCGCAGCACGTAGACCGCCCATGCCGCCGCCCAGGTGAGGAAGTGCGCCCCGCGCTGGCGACGCCAGAGTGCGTAGCACGTCAGCGCCAGGACGGTCGTGATGACGGCCTGGAAGCCCAGCACGCTGCACTCGACGAAGATGCGGTCGAAGGTCACGGTCGGCCGGGAATGTACCACGGCGCTGGAGCAGTCACCGAGCCGGAGGCGCCGCTCCCGCACGTCATGCGTGCGCTGCCGGCGCAAAGTGTGCGGTCGTGGCGCCAGCGGCAGCTATGGCGCGATTCGGCGGCGGCGCGTGGCGGACGCCACGCCACAGTCGCGCTATCATCGATCCCGAAACGCGCCGCGTCGCTCAGCCGCGCGTTCACCGTCGCCCTGCCCCCGAAGGGTCGTTCACCATGGTTCACGCCACCTCAGCGGTCGAGGCTCCGCCACCTGGAGAGTCTGGCAGCGCGCGCAATCGCTGGTGGCGGACGCACGTCGTCCCCGACCCGACGCTGCCGCTCGAGTCGCGGCTCTTCCAGGTCATCGCCTTCATCGCCGCCACGGGGACGCTCGGCCTCCTGCTGCCGACGAACCTGCCGCAGAACCTGCCGGTCGCCCTCAACGTGCTGGTGGCGCTCTTCGGCCTGATCGCCCTGTGGGTGTGGCGCGAGTCGCGGCAGGGCCGCGAGCGCCGGGCCGTCCTGTGGACGACGCTGGTCGTCGCGCTCAACGCGTCGTGGTACTTCAACGCCGGCTCGCAGGGCAGCGTCGTGCTCTATTTCTTCCACGCGCTGATCCTCCCGGTCGTGATCGCGCGCGGCCGCGTGCGGCTGCTCGTGGTTGGCGGCGTCCTCGCGAATGTCGTCGGCCTCTACGTCGTCGACTACGTGTACCCGGGCTGGGTCATTCCCTACCAGAGCGCCTTCGACCGCGTCCTCGACAACATCACCGGCTACGTCGTCTGCGCCGTGGCGCTGGTCGCCATTCTCTGGAGCGTCCTCGAGGCATATGTCGCCGAGCGCGCGCGGCTAGTTGACGCGAATGCGAAGCTGCAGCAATCGCTCGACGAGGTGCGCACGCTGCGTGGGTTGCTGCCGATCTGCAGCTGGTGCCGCAAGGTGCGCGACGACGAGGGGCTGTGGACGCAGATCGAGGAATACGTGAGCCAGCACACCGACGCGTCGTTCACGCACGGCATGTGCCCGGAGTGCTACGAGCGCTGCGACGCCGAGTCGCGCCGGCCGCGCGACGCGCGCGGCACGCGCGACAGCGCCACCGACCAGCCGTGAACGGTCACGGCCTGGTCGCGCACACCAGCCGCCGGGACCGTCGCCGCGCCAGCCGCGTCAGCGGCCGAACTTGCCCAGCATGCCCAGCACGTCGTCGACGACCGATCCGTCGCGATTCTGATCGAGCATCGGCGTCAGCATCGACAGGAGGCCACCGCCCGCCTGGCTGCCGGCCGACGAGGCGAGCGGCCCTCCGCTCCCCTGCTTGGCCATCGCGCCCATCATCATGGCCGCGACCATCGGCAGGGCCTGCTTGAGGATGCTCGCCTCGAGGCCCGTCTGCGACGCCGCGCGTGCCGCGACCTGGCGGCTCACCTCCTTGCTGCCGAAGATGTGGCCGAGGATGCCGTTGCCGTCATCCAGCGCACTGCCGAGCGACGCCGGCTGGTCGAGGTACTGCGCGTGCGAGCCGCGCGTGAGCGCGCCGAGCAATGCCTCGAGGCCCCCCTCGGCCTGCGCGTTGCGCTGGACGCCGCTCGCCAGGGCCGGCACCAGCGCCGAGAGCACCGAGGCGGCCTGGTCGTCACCGAGGCCGAGTTGCTGGCCCATCTGCTTGACCGCTCCGCCTCCCTGGGCGTTGAGGATCGTCTCGAGGATGTTCATGGGAGTCTCCGTGTCTGATCGTGTGTGGGTGCGCCGCCGACGCACGTGACGAGACGTTGCCGGCGCGAGCGAGGCCAGCGGCACGCGCCTGACCCACCCGCACCGGCGACGCCGGGTTCAGCCCCCGATCACGAAGGCGTCGGGAATCGTATGGTACTCGCCCGACTCGAACGTCACCGTCGTCTCGTCGCCCTGCCGGGTCACGGTCATCTTGTCCATCGCGTCGGCGGCGACGGGCTTGCCCGCCACGAACAGGATGCGCCGCTTGCCCGCCGTGCCGAGTGAGATCTCGACGGTGGCCGTGCCATCGGTTCCGCGACGGACGACGCCGGCATCACACTTCCTGGGAGTCTTGTCGCCGTAGGGCATCGGCAGGCAGGTGACCTGCGCGGTGGCGTGATAGTGCGTGCCGCCGACGATCGCGTCCTGCTTCGCGGGCAGCGGTGCGAGCGGCTTGCCCGTGACGCCGATGGTGAGCGTGAACGTGCTCACCGCGTTGCGGCGCGCGGCGTTCCGCATCTGGTACACGCGCACCTTGTAGTCGCCATCGGCCGGCAGCATCCCCTTGTAGGGCTCGCCCGACTGATCGGCGAACATGGCCACATCGGCGCTCCCCGGCGGCAGCACGTTGAAGTAGGTCGATCGATTCGAGGGCGTCAGCGTCACGGCGATGGTCTGACCGGCGCTGGCGCGGACGAGGTAGTCGATCGACTCGTCGCCCTTCAGCTGGCCCTTGACGGTCGCGGCGGACGCGCCTGCGGCAAAGGCGACATGCTCCTGGCGCGGCGGCGTGGGCTGCGCCGAGGCGTTGGCCCCGCCAAGGGCGGGCGCGACGAGGATGGCTGCGGCGAGCGCGACGCCTGACAACGACGATTTCATGGGATCTCCTGTGTCTGGAAGCCGTGAGAGCCGCGATTGTACCGAGGCGGTGCCGACGGGCGCCATCCGGAAACTGCCGCGTGCGGCCGCAAGGCACGTGCTGGCCGCGGCGCCGGAGGTGCTACACTGCGTGGGTCGCCAACGGGTACTGCTTCACGTCGTTGCGACGCACTCCATGTGGGGGCGTCACGGTTTCGACGGGGGTTCGGATCCGTGGGATGCATGCCGAGCACCCTCGACTCGTAAATCCGATGGAACCAAACGTAACTGCGGACAACACGCAGCTCGCTCTCGCCGCCTAAAACCCGGTGAGCGCCCCAGCCGCCGGCGCCTGCGCGGTGGCAACGGGGTGTCATTTAGCAGGCTGGTCGTGGGAGGGTGCCCGGGTGCCCCACGATGAGATCAAGCTCGGGCTAGCCTGGTGCGGTTTCGGTCGCACTTCGACGCACCGGGCGAACCTTGAAGCGCGACTACGCATGTAGAGTCCTGCGAGGATGGGCTTCCGGACGCGGGTTCGACTCCCGCCGCCTCCATTCGACTCGCGCCCTGCGGGCGCTCGCTCACGGTAGGCCTGCCAAGATCTTGCTGGCAGGCGCACCTCAGCCATCGCGCCCGTCCTGCGCGAGTCGAATGCCCTGAGCGAGCCCCATGATCCCGGGCGAGTCGAAGGGCAAGACACCGCTTACCGGCGCACCTCAGCCATCGCGCCCGTCCTGCGCGAGTCGAATGCCGGCACGTTCCAGCGCCCCCACGCGCACTCCCATCCTGCGCCCGTCGAACCGCGTTCGCCTGAACACCGTGCCATCGTCGTCAGATGGTGTGGGTCTACATCCTGCGCTGTGCCGACGGCTCGTTCTACGTGGGCCAGGCCTCCGACCTCGGATCGCGCCTTGCGCGACACAACGATGGTACCGCTGCCAGATGGACGGCGGCGCGGCGTCCCGTGACGCTGGCGTACGCAGAACCGGTGAACACGCTCGCCGAGGCGGTCGCACGCGAACACCAGCTGA
>JAEUQQ010000131.1 GCA_016789685.1 Acidobacteriota bacterium
CTTCGCCGGGGTGTGTTCGTGGCAACCGTAACAGGTGTAGCGCTTGTAGTCGCTCGGCACCTGGTGACAGGTGGCGCACGTCGACGGGTGGTGCGTGTCGAACCTGAAGTACCGGTCGTGGTCGATCGTCGCCGGCTTCCAGGCCTCGGCCCCGTGGCACGCCGAGCACGTCGCCTCGCGGTTGGCGTGCAGCGCGTCGTTCGGGCGCTCGCCGGCGTGGCACGTGAGGCAGTCGCCGCGCAGCGTCGCTGGCAGCACGGCGTGCGTGAAGCGCATTCCGGCGGTCGCGCGCGACGCCCCGGAGTGCTCGCCGTGGCACGAGTAGCACTGCGTCCCTGCGTCGCCGAGCGCCTTGTGGACGAGGCTCGTGCGCGGCATGGCGGGAACACGCGGCCGGCCGTCGGTGTGCAGCACGCCGATCCGCTCGAGCTGGTGACACGACTGGCACTTGTCGCGGATGGGTCCGCGCAGCGGCGTGTGGCACGCGAGGCAGTCGTTCGCGAGGCGCTCGTGCCCTGCACTGAGGGCACCAGGCGTGACGGCGTGGTACGGAAACGCGAGTGTCGTGAGCGTCCCGACGACCAGCGTCACGAGCAGGGTCATGCGCGTCCTCATCATGGCTACCACCGCCACAGCAGCACGGTGGCCGCGATGTGGATGAGCGCCAGCCCGACGAACACCATGGTCAGGGGCAGGTGCACCCGACGCCACTGCTGCATCGTGTCGGCGATCAGGCCGAGCCCCAGCAGTTCCTTCTCGATGTCGTCGGCGGAGTGGCCCGCGGCCTTGAGGTCGAGCGCGCGGACCTTGAGGCTGGCGCGGGCGTCCTGGAGCAGGAACTTGCCGGTGAGGCCGCTGGCGACCACGACCATCATCGAGACCAGCGCCATCCACGGCAGGATGGCGTTGAAGTGCACGCCTCCGTGCACCAGCACCATGAGCGCCCCGAGCCACCCCATGAGTTCATGCGACTGCAACAGGCGCTTCGGGTTCCCGAGCTCGATGTAGCGTCGCTTCCTCAGCGAGTAGGCGAACGAGGAGATGATGACCGACGAGCCGATCGCGCCGAGATAGCGCCCCACCCTGGCCCAGCCCAGGACGTGGAGGATCCAGTCGAACGCAATCGCCAGCGCGATCAGCGCCGCGTAGATGAGCATCGACGGCAGGATGCTCCTGACGGTGAACCTGAGGGCCATGCGTACTCCCGGCCTGGATGGAGCGACGGATCGCGTCGCCTGGCAGACCCGTGGGCGATGTCACTTCGCCGGGGGCCGGCCGTTCCGCGGGCTGCCCTTCGATCGTGCGGCATGGGCGGTGTGCTGACCGTGAGAGGTGTCACGACCGCGACCCGAAGGCCTTCTTCCACCGCCGCTGCGGGTCAGAGAAGCTGACGCGCGCCGGATCGAACGCATCGGGATCGAACGTGCCGCCGACCCACTCGAGCAACTCGTCGTGCTCGGGGTGCTGCGGCTCACGCAGGGCCGCGAGCAGCTTCGCGTAGCCGTGGCTCCCGCCGCAGTCCTCGGGCGGGCACCGACGCGCGCCGCCGAGGCACCGCGGATACTCGCCGGCCGGGTCGGCCGCCCACGTGCCCTCGTGCATCACGACGTGCTGCCAGCCGTCGCCGAAGTCGTAGAGATAGAGAGCTGGGGGCACCTGCACCGACCGTCGATCGAAGTGCGCGGCCAGCGGCACGCGCCATCCTTCCCTGACGCGATCGGTCGGCCCCTCGTCGTCCGGGGGGATCCCGATCGACACGATGCGGCGCCCTGTCGCATCGGGGAGCCTGAACTCGTGCAGGTGGCAGTCGAGCCACCCCATCGCGTCCTGGATGGCCACGTGCAGATCCCAGAACGAGTAGGAATCGGGGACCTGGATGCGGCGCCACACCAGCGGGTCGGACTCGCCGAGCACGATGAGGAACTGGTAGACCCGCAACGGCCGGGCCGCAGTGCCGAACCACGCCCCGAGCGCTGACTGGCGTTTCGCCATCACACACCTCGCCTCACACAGCCTACGCCTCGTCGGCCCACGTGTGCACGGCCGGCGTGCCACGCCGCGACCGGGCACCGGGACGGGCGGTGGGTGGCGGGCCGGATTCGGGTACTGTTTCTGGCATGACGCAGGCACTTCGTATCGGCGCGCTGCTCGCGGCCCTGGCGGCCGCCGCGTGCGGTCCGAGCGCTCCGCTCGAGGTCTCGTCGATTCAGCTCGGCAAGGCCATCAACCCCGACAAGACGATCGCGGCATTCACCACGAGTTTCGCGCCGACAGACACGATCTACATCGTGATCCTGAGCCCGAAGGCCGGCAAGGGCACGTTGAGCGTGAAGTGGATGTTCGGCACGCGCGTGGTGAGCGA
>JAEUQQ010000731.1 GCA_016789685.1 Acidobacteriota bacterium
CGTCACCGCGATGGCACTCGGGATGGGCGTCGTCGCCCCGAGCGTGATCGGCGGCACGTCAACCGACCCGTCAGCGGTCAGCGTGAATGGCGCCGATTCGCCGGCCAGCGTCTGGCCGTCGCGGACGCACGTCACACGCGCCCGCACCTGGCCGAACGTGGCCGGGACATTGGGCAGCACCCAGGTGCCATTGGGTTTCACGCGGATGTTGCGGTTGAGGATCGACACGATGCAGGAGTCGTCGAGCGTCGGCGCCGCCGGCGTCTGTGCGTCGATGCGTCCGGGCGCACCGGCGACGCTGGCGATGGTCGCGACGGCAGCCGCCACGAGGGTGGGGAGAGAGCGACGCGACATCAGAGACCTCGCTGGACGGCGCGGCCGCCGAGGCGGCGCACGCGCACGTGGTATTGCACGTTGGTCCTGGACTGGGCCTGCACATGTGAACCCGCCAGCACCACATCACCGTCGCCATCGAGCACGAGGCCATACGGTCCCACGTCGATGGCCCTGGGCCCCGCCGTCGCCATCCACGACGACTCGGCGCGGCCTGCCCCGTCGAGATAGACGAGCTGCGCCAGGCCACCCGACCCGCCCGCCACGATCACCGAACCACCGGCACCCGCGACGATCCGGAAGTCACCGATGCCCTTCCCTGGCACGTCGATGGCCACATCCCAGACCTCGTGCAAATCGGCGCTGAGACGCTTCACATGGACATCGCGTGCGAGCGTCGCGCTGCGGTCGTAGACGATCGCCACACCACCGTCAGCGAGGCTGGCGACACGGCCGTACCGGCCAGCGAAGCTGAGTTCGCGGCCGGCGATGCCCGACGCGTCGTACGCGCCCACCCACACGCGCGAATCGCCGTTGCGCATCGCGTCATACGTCCCGGAATTGCCGACGAGCACGGCGCCACCGTCGGCCGTCGCGACGCCGTCGACGAAGTAGTCCATGCGTCCGCGGTCGTAGACGCGATCCCAGAGCGCGGCCCCCGTGGCATCGACGAGCACGGCAATCGCGTCGAGTGACTCGTGCCCGATCAGCAGGTGGCGCCCACCCGGCATCGGCACCATCCGCATCAGCGTCACGGTGCGGTTGTCTGGCATCACGCGACGGGTAGACACCTGCGATCCCTTCGCGTCGATGCGCACGAGCGACGGACGGCCGGCGACGAAGTCGGCGAGCACGAGGGCCTCGCCTCCGGCGAGTGCCGCGATGTCGCGGATCGTGCGCGTGTTCGACTCGTCGGCCGACAGATCGGTCAACTCGGTCTCTGACCGCCGCCGGCCGTCAGAATCCAGGGCCCAGACGCGCAACCCCGTGTGACTGGCCTCACGCGGCTCGAGCGTCGACCGATCCGTCGCCGCCACGAACACCGTGGCGTCGCGTGCGGCAATCGCGCGGAACTCCGTTGCGGGCCGCTGCGCGTGCAGGAACAGTTCCCAGGCAGGCCGCCGGTCAGACGGAGCGGGCTGCGCGCGGACCTGGATCGAGACGACCGCGAGGGCGACACCGAGCACGACACGACCGGCAGGGCCAGTGGCGCGACCGACTATTGACAGCATTGGCACACCTGTTTCTGTCGGTCTTCGAACGCCTGACGACCAAGCCAGAGCCCCGATGACGAGAGCCCCGAGTAGTAGATGATGGCGTATTCGAAGCACGCCACCGACGCGCCCGACAGCACGTCGAACGGCTCCTGCAGGCTCGCCGT
>JAEUQQ010000737.1 GCA_016789685.1 Acidobacteriota bacterium
TGGCAGTTCCCGCTGGTCGCCATCACCGACTACATCCTCGTCGCGTCTGACACGAGCGGCAACCAGGGACGCACGAACGCGTCGGTGACCCAGAGCGGCCTCGACGTCAACGTGCCGATCACCTTCCTCGGGCGCGGCACCGTGAACGTGACCGTGCTCAACGGCGCGGGCACGCCGGTGCCCAACGCGGCCGTCGAACTGCGGGCGAGCAGCATCCTCGGCGGCGCCCCGATGCGGACGGGCAGCACGAACGCGAGCGGCGTGGTGTCGTTCGCGAACGTGTTCGTTGGGTCGTTCAGCATCACGGCGCGCGATCCGCAGACCAACCAGGCCGGGTCGTTCTCGGGGCTCATCACCGCCGACGGACAGGCGGTGCCGGCCCAGGTGACGCTGTCGTCGTATGGCAACGTGCGCGGCACCGTGTTCCGCGCCAACGGCACGACACGCGCCGCCGGGGCGACGGTCACCTTCCGCTGCGTGTCGGGCTGTGGCAACACGAACGTCACGGCCGACGCCAACGGCGACTACGAGTTCACGTTCATGCCCTTCACGTCGTTCACCGTGCGCGCATCGGATGCGGGCTCGCGCGCGATCGGCATCACGACCGGGGCGTTCACGACGAGCGGCGAGACGCTCGTCCGCAACATCGTCTTCGAGCCGCAGGGCACGCTGCTCGTCACCGTGAACGACGCCGACGACCAGCCGGTAAATGGGGCGAGTGTCACCGCCGAGGTCACGGGGAACGGGCTCACCGACACGCTGTCGGGCGTCACCGGTGAGGTCAACGGGACGCCTGGACAACTCGTGCTCGACCGCCTGCTGGCGGGCCCGGCGACCGTGTCGGCATCGGCAGCCGGACTCTCGGGGTCGGCGACCACCGCGGTCGTGGCCGACGTCGTCACACCGGTGGTCATCAAACTCGAGCCGCGCGCAGCGATCACCGCCACGGTGTTCGACCAGGATGGTCAGACGCCCGCGGCAGGCACGGTCGCGCTGCTCAACACCGGCGGCGGCACACTCGCCACGCAGGCACTCGTGGGTGGGGCCGCGACCTTCGGCGACCGCAGGTTCGGCACGTATGCGCTGCGCGTGACCGATGCCTCGGGTCGCGTGCGGGCAACGGTCAACGGCATCGTGCTCGACGTCAACGGCGAGGTCGAGACCCGCACGCTGACCTTCGTCGCGCTCGGGACCGTTCGCGGTCGCGTCTTGCACCCGACCGACGTGGGCAACCTCACGGTGACGCTGCGCTCGTTCCACGCCGAGTTCGGTGGGACGTTCTCGGATCGCACGGATGCGGCCGGCAACTACGAGATCGGCGGCGTGCCGCTTGGCCTGGTGAAGGTGTCGACGGCCAAGCCGGCGGAATCGCTGATCGGCGAGACCACGGGGACGCTGTCGAGCTACCTGCAGCCCCTGACCCTCGACATCCTGCTCGAGAACAACGCGATCGCGCTGCCGACGGCCCTCAGCGACGCCAACGCGACGTCCTACACCGTCGCGCAGGGTGGCGGGTTCGGGAACGGCACGGGCGGCGTGTTCAGCCGCGGCGCGTTCAACCTCGACATCACCCGCGACGGGTCGACGACGCGGTTCGCCGGACCGGCGTTCGGTACGCGCGAAGACGGCAGCCGCGAGATCGCGACGCGCGACACCGTGCACGGCCTCAACGTCACCCGCAAGGTGTTCGTGCCGGCGACCGGCTACTTCGCGCGCTTCATCGAGTCGTTCTCGAACCCGACCGGGGATCCGATCACGATCGACGTCACGGTCGCGTCGAAGCTCTAC
>JAEUQQ010000742.1 GCA_016789685.1 Acidobacteriota bacterium
GCTGGTACATCACCGACTACGCGAAGAAGTCGGGCGCCAACGCGTCGAGTGCCAACAAGTCGGCCGACGCGGCCGGCGAGAAGTCGAGCGACAGCAAGCCTGCCGAGAGCACGACGCCGGCGCCCGCCGCCAAGTCCGACGCGAAGTCGTAGCTGCTCGCCGCGTGCCGCGGAGCCTGGTGTCGTGTCGCGGTGTCGCGGTGCGCGGCTGGCGCCGTCGGGTGTCGCTTCCCGCGGTCGGAGCCTGCATTCCCGAGGAAGCTGTACGATCACGCCCGCGTCCACCGACACCCGGCGACGCTGGCGCCGCGTGCCCCGGAGCCCGCTGTCGTGTCGCGGTGTCGCGGTGCGCGGCTGGCGCCGTCGGGTGTCGCTTCCCGCGGTCGGGACCTGCACTTCCGAGGAATCTGTACGATCACGCCCGCGTCCACCGACACCCGGCGGCGCTGGCGCCGCGTGTCGGTGTGGCGGTCGGTGCGTGCGCTAGCGAATCTCGCTGTCGTAGATCTTGCGCAGGTACTCCTTGAAGGGTTCCGCAATGTCGGGACGGCGCAGGGCGAAGTACACGACGGCCTTCAGGAATCCCAGCTTGTTGCCGGTGTCGTGCCGCGCGCCCTTGACCTCGAAGCCGTAGAGCGGCCGTTCCTTGAGGAGCCGGCGGAGGCCGTTGGTCAGCTGGATTTCGCCCGTGCGGTCCTTGGCGGTCTCTTCGAGCATGGGGAAGATGTCGGGCGTGAGGATGTAGCGCCCGATGATCGCGAGATCCGACGGAGCCTGGTCGCGCGGCGGCTTCTCGACGAGGTCGGTGATCCGGTACAGGCCGTCGCCCATCGACTCGCCGGCGATCACGCCGTAGCTGCTCACCTCGCTCATCGGCACGCGCTCGACGGCAATCACCGGGCCCTGGACGCGATCGTAGACATCGACCATCTGCCTGAGGGCCGCCGGGGTCGCGTCGATCACGTCGTCGCTCAGGATGACGGCGAAGGGCTCGTTGCCCACGAGCTGCCGGGTCACGAGCACGGCGTGGCCGAGGCCGAGCGGCTCGCCCTGGCGCACGTAGGCCACGTTGATCAGGTCTGACACCTGCCGCACTTCGCGCAACATGTCGTGCTTGCCGCGCGACTCGAGGAAGGTCTCGAGTTCGACGTTGACGTCGAAGTGATCCTCGATCGCGTTCTTGCCGCGTCCTGTCACCAGGATGATGTGGTCGATCCCGGCCGCGACGGCTTCTTCGACGCCGTACTGGATGATCGGCTTGTCGACGAGCGGCAGCATCTCCTTGGGCTGGGCCTTGGTGGCCGGAAGGAAACGCGTGCCGAGACCGGCCGCGGGAAACACCGCTTTTCGCACGTGGGAATGAGACACGATGGGCGCAGGCTCCTGTTGGCGGGGAATGGTAGCAAGAACCGGGCGGCCGCGGTGAAAGTTGCTGGCCGCCGGCCTTGCGGCCCCGAAGTACAATACACGGATGCTCGACACCGCTCTTGTACGCGATCGATTCGATGAAGTGCAGGCTCGCCTCAGGACGCGCGGGGCCGGTCTCGATCCCCTCCTCGCCCAGCTCGCCGAGGCCGAAGCCGACCGCCGCTCACGCCTCCCCGTCGTCGAGGCGCTGAAGAAGGAGCGCAACGAGATCGGCGACGAGATCGCCCGCCGCAAGCGCGCCAAGGAAGACGCGAGCGACCTGCTCGAGGCCAGCAAGGCACGCGCCGAGCGGATCAGGGAACTCGATGCCGAGCTTGCCGAGATTGAACAGCGGCGCACGAACCTGCTGCAGCGGGTGCCCAACCTGCCGCATCCGAGCGTGCCCGTCGGCGCCAGCGCGGCCGACAACGTCGAGGTGCGCCGCTTGGGCACGCCGCGCGCGTTCGACTTCACACCCAAGGCGCACTACGACCTCGGCGCGGCGCTCGGCATCCTCGATTTCGAGCGCGCGGCGCGCATGTCGGGATCGCGCTTCGCGGTGCTCTCGGGCGCCGGCGCGCGGCTGTCGCGCGCGCTGATCGACTTCATGCTCGACCTCCACACGCGCGAGCACGGCTACCGCGAAGTGGATCCGCCGTTCCTCGTCTCGTCGAAGGCGCTGCTGGGCACGGGGAACCTCCCGAAGTTCGAGGAGGATCTCTTCAAGATTGCCGGCGACTGGGATCTCTACCTGATTCCGACGGCCGAAGTGCCGCTGACGAACCTGCACCGCGAAGAAACGCTCGATGGCGCGACGCTGCCGCTGAAGTACACGGCCTACACGCCGTGCTTCCGCAGCGAGGCGGGGTCGTACGGCGCCGATGTGCGCGGGCTGATCCGGCAGCACCAGTTCCACAAGGTCGAACTCGTGAAGTTCGCGCTGCCCGAGCAGAGCTACGACGAGCTCGAGGGGATGGTGGCCAACGCCGAGCGCGTGCTGCAGCTGCTCGACCTGCCCTACCGGACGATGCTGCTGTGCACGGGCGACATGGGGTTTGGCTCGGCCAAGACGTACGACATCGAGGTGTGGCTGCCGAGCCAGCAGACGTTCCGCGAGATCAGCTCGTGCAGCAACACCGAGGCGTTCCAGGCGCGGCGCGCCGAGATCCGGGTGCGGCGCGAGGGCGAGAAGAAGTCGGAGTTCGTGCACACGCTCAACGGCTCGGGCCTGGCGGTGGGGCGGACGCTGATCGCGGTGCTCGAGAACTACCAGCAGCGCGACGGGTCGATCGTGGTGCCCGAGGTGCTGCGGCCGTACATGCGCGGGCTCGAGGTCATCACGGCCTGAGGGTGGGGCGGCGCGCGGTGTTCCGTGGTGCGCCCTGCTGTTCGAACTCGCGGTCGTTCAATCACGCTCGCGCGGCACAGCGGTGTCGATCCCGCGAAGGAAGCCTCTCAGCTGGCGTGCGGGACGCATCGGCACGAGCTCAATTCGGTCGCCGTGCTGCACCGCGAGCAGTCGCTGCCCCACGCGGAGCGCCAGGCGCGTGCGAATGGCCTTCGGGATCACGACGCGGAACCCGGCTCTGATGGTGACGATGACCACGTGCCCTCCGTAGGTGTCAAGGCATTGGGATTGTCGCCTCGGTTTCCCACGCCAGTCCCCCCACGCGGTGAGCGACCGACTCAGCGTGGCGTGGCACGCCCTGACTGTTCCCTGAATCGCGCCTCTGCGGGATAATGGGCGTTCGACGCCGCCAGGCGTCACCGCGGAGGGATGGCCGAGTGGTTTAAGGCGGCGGTCTTGAAAACCGTTGTACGGGAAACCGTGCCGGGGGTTCGAATCCCTCTCCCTCCGCCAGTTCCGCTGCGCGTCACTGGCATCGGGAGCGGGCGTCTGTGGTCAGTTGGCCTCCGGCTCTGCCTCGGCCAACAGACCGAATCCCTCCTGTCCAGAAAGCCGCAGTCACGTCCGCTCGGCTGCGCCATCGCCCGTGGGGGGCAGCTCGCCTCGGCCAACAGAGCGAATCTCGCGACGTTCTGCCAGTTCCACACCGACGACGTCGGCCCCTGGGCTCGGCCGGGTCGTCGAATGCGGTGGGCACGCCACTGCCGTCACCGGCTATCGCCAGGCGCGTCGCGTATCGCCAGGTCCGGGCTCGTGATCGCGAACACCATGTCGCCGATGAACCGCTTGAACGACTCGTTCTCGACGAACTGCTTGTAGACCTGTGTGTCGTCCTTCAGGAGGTGCTGCATCACCTTGGCCAGCGCCTGGTCGTGCGCCATGCGCACGGTGTGCGGCGTGTTCTCCTTGGCGTTCTGGTAGGCCGCGTCGGCGGCGACCTTGGGCGCGATGTCGTCGCGGATGCGTTTCGCGACCCGATCGGTGTCGGCGAACAGCGTGCCGAACTGCTCGTTGAACGACTTCAGGATGTTGCTCAAGCGATCCATCTCGGGCTCGGGCTTGTGCCCCGTGGCGTCGGTTGGCAAGGGCTCGATCTCGGCGTCCGTGTCGGCAAGGGCGATCTTCATCGCCGCCTTCTTCTCGACGCGGTAGCTGTCCATGTCGATGGCATCGAGGATGCCCTTGGCGAGATCCTCCTCCTTCGGCGCCGGCAGCTTGGGCGTGAGCAGGTCGAGGAAGATCGACAGCTTCTCCCACCCGGCGTTGTTGTACGGAATCACTGACGACAGGAAGGCGTAGGTGCGGCAGAAGACCTTGGCCTTGCTCTTGAACTCAACCTGCCCGTCTTCGTCGAGGTGTTCCGCATAGGCGGCGACGCAGTCATCGAGGATCGGGTCGATCGTGTCGCGGTCCGCGCCGCCGAGGAACAGTTCCACGACACGCTGCACCTGCTCGGGCGAATACACCTGGGCTGCGTCGAGCGCGCCCTTCAGGTCGTGCAGCTTGTTCGGGTCGGTCTCCTCGGCCAACAGCGTGGTGCGGTAGTAGTCCTGGAAGGCAAAGGTGATCGCCTCGCTGCTGTTCTGGAAGTCGAGCACGAAGCAGTCGTGCTTCTGCGGGTGTGCGCGATTGAGGCGCGACAGGGTCTGCACGGCCTTGATGCCCGCGAGCGGCTTGTCCACGTACATCGTGTGCATCAGGGGTTCGTCGTAGCCGGTCTGGAACTTGTCGGCACAGATCAGGAACCTGTACGGATCGGCCTGGATCTTTCGGGCGATATCGCCGCTCGAGAAGCCGTTCAGCGATGTCTCGCTGACCTTGGCACCGCCGTAGTCATGCTCGCCCGAGAAGGCGACGATCGCCTGATACGGGCTCTTCCGTTCCGCCAGATAGGCCCGGAAATCGTGGAAATACTTTATCGCCCGCTCGATTCCGCTCGTGACCACCATCGCCCGCGCCTGCCCGCCGATCTTCCCGGAGGCCAGCACCTGCTCGTGGAAGTGGTCGGCCATGATCTCGGCCTTGAGACGGATCGCGTGGTCGTGGCTCTCCACGTACCGGCGCAGCTTCTTCCGCGCCTTCCTGGTGTCGAACTCGGGGTCGTCCTCGGCCGTCTTGACGAGCTTGTAGTAACTGTCGACCGGCACGTAGCTCTTGAGCACGTCGAGGATGAAGCCCTCGTCGACCGCCTGCTTCATGGTGTAGCTGTGGAAGGGACGGTGCTTGACCTTGCCTTCGGCATCGGGCGGCAGCGCCTCGCCGAACATCTCGAGCGTCTTGTTCTTGGGCGTCGCCGTGAACGCGAAGTAGCTCGCGTTGGTCAGCATCTTGCGCGCCGTCATGCGGCTCTCGAGGGCGGCGTTCACCGTATCCTCAGGGTCAGGTCCTTCCGGGGCATCTGAGGGGGCGGCGAGTGCCTGGCTCATGGCCGCCGAGGTCTTGCCGCCCTGGCTGGAATGCGCCTCGTCGATGACGATGGCGAAGGTCTTGCCGCCCTCGGTCGCGATCTCGTCGAGGATGAAGGGGAACTTCTGCACCGTCGAGACGATGATCTTCTTGCCCTCTTCGATGAAGCGCCGCAGATCGCCGGAGCGATCCGCGTGGCCCACCGTCGCGCCCACCTGCATGAACTGCTTGATGGTCGCCTGGATCTGGTGATCGAGCAGGCGGCGGTCTGTGACGACGATTACGGAGTCAAAGATCTCCTTGTCGTTCCGCTTCAGGCCGATCAGCTGGTGCGAGAGCCAGACGATGGAGTTGGACTTGCCGCTTCCCGCCGAGTGCTGGATCAGGTAGCGCCTGCCCACACCATTGGCGCACACGTCGGCCAGCGCCTGCCTCACCACGCCGAGTTGGTGGTAGCGCGGCCACACCTGCGCCCGCTTCTTCTTGCTGGTGCGCGGGTCCTTTTCCTCGACGATCTGCGCGTAGTTCTCGAGGATGTTGGTCAATCCCGCTGGCGTGAGGACTTCCCTCCACAGGTAGTCGACCTTCAGGCCGTGCAGGTTGGGCGGGTTGCCCGCGCCGTCGTTGTGGCCCTTGTTGAAGGGGAGAAACCAGGAGCCCTTGCCGCGTAACGCGGTGCACATCCGCACCTCGCTGTCGTCCACGGCGAAGTGCACGACGCAGCGGCCGAACTCGAACAGCCGCTCACGCGGGTCGCGGTCGCGCTTGTACTGCTCGACGGCGTCGTCGACCGTCTGCTTCGTGAGGCTGTTCTTCAGCTCGAAGGTGGCGATAGGAAGGCCGTTGATGAACAGGCACAGGTCGAGCGCGCGGCGTGTCTCGTCCATGCTGTAGGCGAGTTGTCGCGTGATCGAGAAGAGGTTCTCCGTGTGCAGCTTGACGGCCTTCGCGTTGCCTGGCGACGGCGTGCCGTAGAACAGGTCGAAATGCAGCGGCCCGTGCTCCACGCCCTTGCGCAGCACGTCGATGACGCCGCGCTTGCCGATCTCGCCAGGCAGGCGGGCAAGGAACTTGAGGCGGTTGATGTCCTTGGCCTCATGCGCGTCGGCCATCGCCAGCTTCTTGAACGCGTCTGGCTGCGTGGCGCGCAGGAAGGCGAAGAGCCGCTCCACGTCGAGCGCGTGGGCGCGGTCGAAGTTGCGGGCGACGCCGGCCGTGAATCCAGTGCCGCCGTAGGGCGCGGGCCGGTCGCGCACGACATCGGCTGTGCCGGCGAGGCCGTCCTCGCCGGTCATGTGCCGCATGATCAGCGTTTCGAGGCCCTTCTCCGAGGTATCAGTCGTGCCCATGCGTTCACTCTGCCCACTTGTTGAGTAGTGCTTGCGCGAACATCGCGTCTCGGACGACCCCGCCACGCTTCAATCGCTCGGGCGCTTCACCAAGAGCCCGAGCCAGAGTCTCGGCTAGTCGGCGGCGTCGGTTCGGAACCTCCAGATAGACGACGGACACCTGCCGGTTGCCCTCCCGCCGGGTGCGGACATGCAGGACGTTTCCAGGGGGCGACACCAGCCGGCGTCCGCCCTCGTTCGTGACTTGGATGACTACGTCGCCGCGCACCACAGTGCATTTCCCAGAAACGCGAAAACTATCGAGGGTGTGGCTCCTGGGATGTTGGCGCCGCTTCGCCGCCACTGGGAGTGCCGCATCGTGGAGCGCCTGGTCGCGTTCCGACCAAGTCACAAGTCGCAGTTGCGAGAGCACCAGCGGAGGCAGCGATGGGCGGCTGGAGCTCGGCTTGGCGGCCTTGCTACCGCGCTTGGCCCCAGGCACCAACGGCGGCCGGTAGATCGTCGCCAGGCGCTTGAGGACGGAAGGCGTGAGTTCGTGGAGGCAAAGGCCGTCAACGAACGCCCGCGCGGCGCGGACGGCGTCAGATTCCGTAGTACGAATGACCGCCTCGACGAGTTGTGACGCAGAGCGACTGGAGACGTTGGCCGAACCGATGTATGCGGCCTGGCCGAGCACGAAGACCTTGGCGTGCAGGTTCGGCACGCTGTAGACCGTCACGCCGCGGTTCACGAGCCTCTTGAGATCGGCGGGACAGGTCTGACCGGCGCGGACGGCGCGGTCGCTGGCATCCACCACCAGTCGGCTGCCCTTGGGAAGTGGCAACAACCGACCGGCGCCCGCGCCGAAGTAGGCCACGGCCACCGCGCATCGCTGTCGTGAACCCCGAACCGCACTGGTGAGTTGCGGCCAGATGTCCTGCGTCAGCAAGGTCGTGCTCATCCTTGGCGTCCTCTCGTGCTGTTCCCGCTAGCTTTGCTGGAGTCTTTGCTAGGGCCTTTGCTAAGGCACCGGGAACGCAGCATGTTTTAGCTAGAGCCGGCTCGCAGATCACGTATTCAGGGGAGCACTTACCGCTGGAGTCAGCCACACCGATAGCGCCGGCGAATGCGTCCATTGAGTGTAGGCAGAGCTGTCCGGGATGAATACCCTGGTACCCAAGCTCGAAGATCGCGTTGGTAAAGCCAGTTGTCCGTCTGTTTCGCCGCAGCGTGACTTGCCCGTCACGAAAGCACGTTACCTGCTCAGCGTCGACGGGCACTGGTGTCGCAACCTGCCGGAACAGTGCCTTGGCTCGTACCATCTCCCAGTGCCCCGGGATGTCGCCGAGCCAGGGGATGCCGGAGGGTTTCAAGGGGACGGACGGGTCGAGGCCGCGCGTGACCGCCAGGTGGATGATGGCCTGTTTCTGCTCGTTGAGCAGCGCGATCACTTTGCGCTTCGCTCGGATCGCGCGCTCCAGCCGCGCGTTCGCCCATTCCAGAAACCGCACGATCGCCGCCTGCTCGTCGGGTGGTGGCACGAGCACGGGAATCGCGCGCATCCCGGTAATCGTCAGGTCCCACTGACCAACACGCACGCCGTCCGACGCCTGCCCGAAGTGCGCGACATATGGCTTGCTTCGCAGCAGCGCCTGGCCGTAATCGCGATTCGAGATCGCGAAGTCGTAGACGAAGTACGCCGGGCTGACGAGGCCATCGACAGGAGCGATTCCCATCGAGCCCTGCCACGCCTTCATCTTGTTGATGACGAGGCTTCCCGAGCGAGCCACCTTGTAGTTGCTGAGATCTTCGGGAATCACGTTGTGGTTCTCGCTCGTGTCGGTCAGCGAGCGCACGAACACCCCTTTCTCGCGCGCAACAGACAACAGCGGGAGATCTGGCCGGTTCCGCTCGTTCCGTGAGCGAATCAACGTGCGGAGATTCCGCGCTTCCCAATGTGCCGGGATGTTGCCGAGCCATCTCGAACCCGAGTCCTTGTATTCCGCATACGGCTTGAGGTCGCCGATCATTCCCTGCTCCCCGCGTCGGACAATCGCCGCGCGGCGCCCTCGCGGGCGTGCTCGATCGCCCGGTGCAGCCGCTCGCGCAGCAGCGGCAGCGGCGGCAACTCCGTGAGGTACTCGCCGACACGGATCGACTTCGCGTCGAGCTCGAGCAACTCGACCTGCTCGGCGTCGGCCGACGCACACAGGATGAGGCCGATCGGGGCGCCCTCGCCGGGTGCGCGTTCGTGCGTGTCGAGCCAGCGCAGGTAGAACTCCATCTGGCCGACGTGGGCGGGCTGGAAGGACTCGAGTTTCAACTCGACGGCAATCAGCCGGCGCAGGTGGCGATGGAAGAAGAGCAGGTCGAGATGGAAGTCGTCCTTGCCGACGCTCATGCGCTTCTGCCGGGCGACGAAGGCGAAGCCGGTGCCGAGTTCCAGCAGCACGCCTTCGATCTCGCGCAGGATCGCGCCTTCGAGATCGCGCTCGCTGAAGGCCCCCTTCAGCCCGAGCAGGTCGAGCAGATACGGATCGCGGAAGACGGTGTCGGGGCTCATCTGCCCGTCGCGAAGCCTGTCGATCTCGGCCGCGATGACGGCCTGCGGCTTCTTCGACAACGCCGTGCGCTCGAACAACAGGCCGCCGATCTTCAGTCGCAGGGTGCGGACGTCCCAGCGTTCGATGCGACACATCTCGGCGTAGAAATCCCGCGCCAGCGGGTCCTTGATCGGCAGCAACTCGATGAAGTGGCTCCAGCTCAATTGTGTCGACAGCGTCGACACAATCTCCTGGTTCGAGAAACCCTGGCAGAACTGGATGGCGCGGTAGAGGGAGCGCAGGCTGAACGCCTGCCCGAACTCCAGGGTCAATTCTCGCGACACCGTCGCAAGAACTCGTCTTCCATACGGCGCCCGCTCGTCCTGCAGGCTGCCAGCGAGAAGCCGTCGTCCCAGATGCCAGTACAGCAGCGTCGTGGTCGAGTTGGCCACAGCGGCAATGCGCTGCCGGGCAGACTGGATCAGCTCCCTCAGGTCGGTCAGAAGCGCCGCCTCATCAACAATGGCAGGCGCCTGTGCCCCGGCGGAGCGGACAGGGCGCTGACGTGACCGGGGCTCACCGTGGGCTGGCCCGGGACTCTTTCGTGGCCGGCTGGCCTTCTTCACCGGAGCCCCCCCTTCAGCAGACCATCCAGCAACCCCTCGGCCTCGCGTTCGATCGCGAGGATGTCGGCACTGATCTCCTCGAGTGAGCGCAGTGGCTGCGGCTTGTAGAAGTGCCGTGTGAAGCTGATCTCGTAGCCGACCTTCGTAGCGCCCGCCGCGATCCACGTGTCGGGCGCGTAGGGCAGGACTTCGCGGCGGATGAACGCCTCAATACCCCCCTCCTCCAGGAGCGGCACCTGTTCCGTGTCGCGCAACTCGGAGTCGGCCTCGTACTCGACGACGGCGGGCTTGCCTTCCACGGTCGCCTCGAACATGCCGCGCAGCGGGTCGGCCTTGACCTTGCCGGGTTTGTGCACCTTGGCGATGACGGGCGGCGCCGTCTCGACACGCCAGCTCACGGCCTTGAGGATCTGCTTCAGGTCGGCTGCGGCGAGCTTGATGTCGGCCTGCTTGAGCGCCTCGCCCACGCGATCGCGGAAGACGTTGTG
The DNA here is from genome assembly GCA_016789685.1 of Acidobacteriota bacterium. GTDB lineage: Bacteria > Acidobacteriota > Vicinamibacteria > Vicinamibacterales > JAFNAJ01 > JAEUQQ01. Next base: position 10,206 of record JAEUQQ010000742.1, read on the forward strand.
GTCCTCGAACAGTGCGTCGCCCAGCTCTTCCCGCAGCTTCGTGGCGACTTCGACCATGCGGCCATCGCGCTCCCAGGTCCTGGAGTCGAGCAGCTTCTTGCGCTTCTTCTCGGGCAGGCCCTTCGTCGCTCCGCCCTCCTCGCCGTCGGCCTCGTCCTCGTCGTTACCCCAGTCGGCCAGGCGCGTCTCCAGCGCCGCCGAGACCCTCGCGAAGTCGGTGAAGAGGTCGTCGCCGAACTCCTCGTGCAGGGCCCCACGGATGTCCTCGTCGCCCGACGTGAAGCGCAGCGTGTCGATGGCCTCGAGCGTCATCTGGCTGTGCAGACGCAGTGGGCGCTCGACGGTGACCTTCCAGTAGCCAAAGGCGGCGTTGGGGAAGATCTTCGACTCGGGCGTCTCCTTGAAGTCGATGAAGACCCGGCTGATGCGCTCGACATCCTCGGGGGCGAGCTCGCAGTTCTTCTTGCCGAGGTTCTTGCGAAGCGGCCTGAACCACTGGCTGGCGTCGATGAGCTGCACCCGCCCGGTCCGGTGCGCTGGCTTCCGGTTGGAGAGCACCCAGACGTAGGTCGCGATGCCGGTGTTGTAGAAGAGGTTCAGCGGCAGCGCGACGATGGCCTCGAGCCAGTCGTTCTCGATGAGCCAGCGGCGGATGTTGCTCTCGCCCTGGCCGGCGTCGCCAGTGAACAACGAGCTGCCGTTGTGGACTTCGGCGATGCGGCTGCCCAGGGGCGCCTTCTCGTTCATCTTCGAGGCCATGTTGGCCAGGAAGAGCATCTGCCCGTCGCTGGAGCGGGTGACCAGCGAGAGTTCCTCGCCCTTGTGCATGACCTTGAAGCGCGGGTCGCGCATGCCGTCCTTGCCGCCCATCGCCTCGAGGTCCTTCTTCCAGCTCTTCCCGTAGGGGGGGTTGGCGAGCATGAAGTCGAACTCCTGCGCCGGGAAGGCGTCGTGCGCGAGCGTGGACCATTCCGCGCCGCCGACGATGTGGTCGGCGCTCTCGCCTTCGCCCTTGAGCAGCATGTCGGCCTTGCAGACGGCGTAGGTCTCCGGGTTGATCTCCTGGCCGTAGAGCAGGCACCTGACCTGCTGGCCGCGTTTGTCGCCGATGGCGGTGAGTGTCTCCTCGGCGACGGTGAGCATGCCCCCGGTGCCGCAGGCGCAGTCGTAGAGCAGATAGGTGCCCGACTTGATCTCGGCCTCGATCGGCAGGAACACGAGGTTCGCCATCAGGCGGACGGCATCGCGTGGCGTCCAGTGCTCGCCTGCCTCCTCGTTGTTCTCTTCGTTGAATCTGCGGACAAGCTCCTCGAACACGGTTCCCATCGCGTGGTTGTCGATGGCCGCTGGCGAGAGGTCGATGTCGGGATCGAGGAACTTGCTGATCAACGTGCCGATGGCATCGGCCTTCGACAGCGTCGACAACTGGTTGCGGAACTTGAAGTTGTCGAGGATGTCCTGGACGTTGGGCGAGAAGCCGTTCAGGTAGTCCTCGAAGTCGGCCAGGAGTTGCTGTTGGCTCCCGCGCGACCTGAGATCGCGCAGCGTGAACTTCGACGTGTTGTAGAAGGCGTGACCCGCTGCGTCGCAGAGGGCGGCGCGCTGCTCGGTGATGCGAGCCTCGTCGAGCATGGCCTTGGTCTCGAGCACCTGCTTCTTCGTTGGTTCCAGCACCGCGTCCATGCGTCTGATGACGCACATGGGCAGGATCACATCGGGGTACTTGCCGCGTCTGAAAAGGTCGCGCAGGACATCGTCGGCGATGCCCCAGATGAAGGAGACGATCTTGTTGTGCGTCGCTTGGTCCACGAGTCAGCAGTCTCCATCACAATCGGGCAGGCGGCCCGCTACGCGGCGCAAGTGTGCCACAGGGCGGATGCCGGTCGCGGCGGAGGTTGAGCACCACTCAAGCGCATCGGCCGCGCCGCACCCAAGAACCACTTGCCACGGGTCAGTTGTCTCCAGCCTGTGACACCAACCTCGCGTTCTGCGCACAGGTGGCCCGCATGTCATCTGACACGCGTCGATCGTCGGCGCCGCGCTGCCAGAACTGATGCGCGGCGTCGCGCGCGGCGGCCCAGACATCCAGCGTGTCTGGCGTCGCACGCGGCACCACGAACGCGCGGTGGGATACCTGGCCGTCGGCGCTCGGCGCATACAACATCGAGACCTGGTCGAAGGCCGGCGCGAGCCGCACGACGCTCTCGCCCGGGTCGGTGAAGAAGACGATGTTGTGGTGATGGCGATCGGTGTTGGCGATCAGTGCGCCAAAGGCATCGAGCCAGCGCAACCGCCGCGAATCCTCGCCGGTCAGGCGACCCGACTCCCAGAGCCTGGTCGCGGCTCGGGCCCATGTGTCTGCGGGGTCGCCATGCACGGCCGCAAGGCTCAGCACGCTGAGCCGCCCGCGCGCGCCGACACGATCGAAGCGCTCGCTCTCGAGGAACCAATGCGAGGGCATGCCGATGACGTGGGTGCGTGCGGCGGGAACGCCCCACGACGCCACCACGTCGAGCGCCACTCCCTCGAGGACGAGCAGGTCAGCCCACCGCTGCGCCACGACGTCGGCGGCGCCCCGGCGCGCGGCGAACTTGACGAGCATGTGGCGCCCATCGACGCAGACGCCGAACTTCGGCCGCTCGCCGCCCGCCGACGAACCGGGAGGGTGACCGGCGATCGTGGCGTCAGCCAGCGCAGGGTAGTCACCGCGGCCTGCGACGTCAGGGGCGAGGGACTGCCAACGCGAAAACGACTCCTCGCCGACCACGAGGTTGCCGGGGAGGTCCTCTCCCCGGCGAGACAGGGCCGCCAGGATGTGGTGATCTGACCAGTCGACGAGTCGCGGCGGGAGGCGGAGATCGGCGTGCGTCGCCGCGAAGTGCCGCCCGAGGAATCCGGCCGGCCGGGCATCGGCCATCTCGATCGGCAGGCCGTTGGCGATGCGGCCGGCTGGCATCCACGCCGACTGCCGAGCCGCAAGCGTCACGAGCTCGCCCGCCGACTCCGGCTCGCCGCTGGCGGTGATGCGGAACAGTGGAAACCGCGACGCGTCGAGGTGCGGCCACTGCTGGCGCAGCGCGTACTGCGTCGCGCGCGCGCGGCCGAGCCTGACGACGTCGAGACCGGCAGCCCGGACGCTTCGCATGAGCGTGGCGGGCGACACCCCGAGCCGCGCTCGCAGACCTGCGGCGTGCGCGACCCCACGGATGAGTTCGTCTGTCAGAGCAGACATGAAACGATTATATGTCAGCAATACTCGCGGAAATACGGCCGAAATATGGCGAGATCATCGCTTGGTTCCTGATGTGTATGAAACGATTCGTGAAACGATTATTCACGCATTGGTCATCGCCAGATCCGGCTCCGCCCCAGCGCGTGTCGCCCTCCACTCCCGCCTCAGCTCCGAATGACCGGCAGGTAGCGCTCCCGCAGCAACGCCTGGTGATGCCGCTCGTGCCCGGCGATGACATATGCCAGCGCCCGCGCGCTGATGTGGCCGCTGCCCACGGGGATGCTGAACGCAAACTGCGACGACGGCGTGTCGGCCACCAGCGCGACGGTCGCGGCGCGGACGGCCGCAAACTCGGCGACGACCGAGGCCAGCGAGCGCGCCTCGAAGTGTCCTGCCGGAACGAAGGCCACGTGATCGAACCCGGCGAGCGCGGTGCCGTCGCCCCGCAGGGCGCGCAGCAACCGGTACGACAGCACGCGCTCGCAGTCGGCGAGGTGGCCAATGGTCTCGCGGACGGTCCACTTGCCGTCTGCGTAGCGGCACGCGGCGTGCGCCTCGCCACACGCACGGGCCAGCGCCTGCGTCGCGTCGAGCTGGTCGCGGAGCAATCGACCGAAATCGTCGTGCGCGGGCACCAGCGCGATCTCGGCGGCAAAGGCCGGCGCGTACTCGTCGGGCCCGGGCCTGGGAACACTGGTCACGGCCGCGTCACGGCCGTTGTCGTCAGGATGCGGCATGGTCGACCTCCTTCGTACCTGGAGTGGGAGGCCACGATTGTCGCCCGGAACGGCCTTCCCGCGCACAAGGCGCAGTCGCGATACGCTACGCGTCGGCAGGTGTCGGCCTGGCTGTGCCAGCACGCTGTCGCGCCGCTCCATCGCCCACTACCGTTATCCTTCGCGCACAGGTCACTGCCGCAATGCTCCGACACTCGACTCCCTCGCCTGATCCCACGCTCCTTGGCATCGAAGCCGGCGGCACGCACACGGTGGCGCTCGCGGTCGGCGGCGGAAGCGCCGCGCCCATCCGGCAGGAGTTCGGACCGGCCAATCTCTACCTGCTCGACGATGGGCAGTTGGTGCGGCGGCTGCGGACGATTGCGCGGGCGATGCCGCGTCCCGACGCGATCGCGATCGGCATGTCGGGCGCGCGCACGCCGACCGACCACGCGCGCGTGCGGCGCGCCGCGGCCCGGGCCTGGCCAGGCATCCCGTGCTACGCGACGAGCGACCTCGAGACGGCGCTGATGGCGGCCGACGCCGCACCGCCTCCTCGTCGTGCCCCCAGGGTCGCCAGCACGCGCGCCACATCGCCGGCGCAAGCCCGCGCGTCGAAACGCGATGCCGCCCAGGCTGCTGCACGCGTGCTCGTGGTCAGCGGCACGGGCTCGTGCTGTTTCGGGCGCAGCGCCGAGGGCAAGACGGCCAGGCTCGGTGGTTGGGGACACATCATCGGCGACAAGGGCAGCGGCTACGACATCACCGTCCGTGCCCTCACGGCGATCGTGCGCGTCGGCGACCGGCGGGGCGAATGGCCATCGCTCGGCCAGCGCTTCCTTGCCGCGCTGCTGCTCAACGATCCCCACGACCTCGTGACGTGGGCCCAGGCGGCCAGCAAGTCAGACATCGCAGGGCTGGCGCTCGAGGTGTTCCGCGCGGCCGAGGCCGGCGACGAGATCGCGGCGGCGGTGCTGGCCTCGACGGTCGAGACGCTCGCCACCGATGGCGTGGCCTGCGCGCGGCTTGTCGCGAAGGCCGGCGCGCCCGTGCAGTTCGTGCTGGCGGGCAGCGTGCTGCTCAAGCAACCCGCGTTTGCCCGGCGCGTGGCCGCGTCGATCCGCGCCGCCTGGCCGGGAGCCAGCGTGTCGGGGCTCGAGGCCGAAGGCGTGTGGGGTGCCGTGGAACTTGCGCGCCGGCAACTCGCGCTCGCTGACGCGCCGTCACCACGTCGCGCGCCGGCCTCGCCAGGAGCCCCCGGCGCACAGGCACTCGCGTCACCACTCAGCGGCCTGCTGCGTTCGCCGACCGAGCAGCGCAACCCGCGCTCGATGGATCTCGACACGCGCACGGTGCCCGAGGCCGTCGCCCTGATGCTCGAGGAAGACAAGCGCATCCCGCGGGCGCTGCTCGCCGAGCGCGATGCGATCGCGCGCGGCGTGTCGCTGATCACGCGCGCCTTCGCGCGCGGCGGACGCCTGTTCTATGTCGGCGCCGGCACGAGCGGCCGTCTCGGCGTGCTCGATGCGAGCGAGTGCCCGCCGACGTTCAACACGCCGCCCGGCATGATCCAGGGCGTCATCGCCGGAGGCCCGACCGCGCTGTGGACTGCCGTCGAAGGTGCCGAAGACGATGCCGATGCGGGCGGCCGGGCGATCGCCTCGCGCGGCGTGACGCCGAGTGATGTCGTGGTCGGTATCGCCGCGAGCGGCCGCACGCCGTTCGTGTGGGGCGCGCTCGCCGAGGCGCGGCGGCGCGGGGCCAAGACCATCCTGCTCTGTTTCAACCCGCACGTGATCGTGCCGAAGGGCCAGCGTCCGACGCTGGTCATCGCACCCGACGTGGGGCCAGAGATCCTGACGGGCTCGACGCGGCTCAAGGCCGGCACGGCGACGAAGCTCGTGTTGAACGTGTTCACGACGCTGTCGATGGTGCGCATGGGCAAGGTGCGCAGCAACCTGATGATCGACGTGCGTGCGACGAACACGAAACTCCGCGACCGCGCCGTGCGGATCGTGGTCGCGCTGACCGGGGCCGACTACGACTCGGCGCTGGCGGCCCTCGAGCGATCACGCTGGAACATCCCGGCCGCGTGCACCAGGCTCGCGTCGCCGCGCTGATCGCGCGGGCGGCCCGGCGTTCGGGCGACATTCACGATCCCGGCCGCCCGGGCCGATTCCTGCTGAGGCGAACGCTGCGTCACGCCCCTCGGATGGAACACCTCAGCGAGCACTTGCGAAAGCACGTCGAGCGGATCCTGCGCCTGAGCGGCGCGGTGGCGGCAAGTGCGTACCTGCCCTCGCCCTGGCCGGGCGCGTCCGACCCCCTCCTGCTGCATGCCGGCGACAGTCGCTCGATCGACGAACTCGCCGATCTCGAGCGGGCGCGCGCCTTCCACCTCAGGCACCTGAGTTCGGGTGGCCACGACGCGGCCACCGCCGACATGCGGGTGACGCCCAGCGTGACAGCTGGTGCCGTCCTGCTGCCGGTGCCGAGTTCGGGCCAGCTGACGACGCTCCCCTCGGTGCCCCATGCGCGCGGGAACCGCCAGACCGACCACGATCCGGTGCCGCTGGCAGGCTGGCTGGGCCTGCGCTTCGCCGACGCCGACGGCGCACACGCGTTCGGCCGGTCTGACTCGACCGATGCCCGCAGCGTGCTCGGCCTCGCCAGCTCGCTGGCCCGGACGTTCGTGGCCCTGCACGCTCTCGGCAGCGACCCGCTGACGGGGCTGCTCGGCCGCGTCGATCTGCTCGGGGCGGTGCGGCGCGGGTTGCAGCACGCGGCGACGCAGAAGCGCCCGTATTCGCTGATGCTGGTCAATCCGGATGCGTTCGAGCAGCTCAACGAGCGCTACGGGCGCCCGGCTGGCGACCACGCGTTGCGCGAGATGGTGGTGTGCCTGCAGGGTGCGCTGCGGACGGGCGACCCGGTGATGCGCTACGGCTCGGCGGTGTTTGCCGTGCCCCTGCCGGGCACGGGCGCGTCGCACGCGCTCGCGGTCGCCGAAAAGGCGCGTCGTGCGCTCTCGTCGGCGGCGTATCTCGCCGGGCGCAAGAAGCTCTCGTTCAGCGTTGGTGCGGCGACCTGGGATCCCGGTGAGGCCAGTGAACCAGACCCGCACCAGCTGATTCGTCGCGCCGACGTGGCGCTGGCGCTTGCCAAGCAGGGTGGCGGAGGGCGGGCTGAACCCTGGAGTCCCGACGCCGAACGCCTCGATGCCCCGCGCGCCGACCGGCTCGGCGGCGTGTTCACCGGCGACCAGGACCGCGACTATCGCAACCTCGCGCTGCTGTGGGACGCGCTGACGGTGGCCTGGTCGGGCGGGTCGCCGGCCGAACTGGCCTCGCGGTTCGCCGACCAGCTGGTATCGGCGCTGCGCCCGTCGTTCGTCGGGATCTACGAGGTGGCCGACGGCGCTGTCGCCACGCCGCTCGTCGTGCGCGCCGAGGTCGATGCGACGCTGTGCCCCGACGAGCGCGAGCACGTCGACACGCGCGACCTCATGCTGCTGGCGGGCGTGTGCGCCACATCCACGCCGCGCCACGTGCAGCGCGACGACCAGCGCGTGCTCGCGGTGCCGGTCAAGGCGGCGGGCCAGGTCATTGCGGGGCTCCTGCTGCTCGGTCGCGCCGGCCGGCTGCGCGCCGACGCGTCAGACCTGACCTTCCTCGAGGGGTTCGCTGCCGCGATGGGCGTCGCGATCGATCGCGCGCGCCTCCTCGAGCAGGAACGCGATCGCAGCCAGCGCGAGCGCTACCGGTTGGCGAGCGAACTCAAGGAACTGCGCACCGTGCTCCGCGAGGTGCGCCTGGTCTACAACTCCCCGGCGGTCGAGCGCGTGGTCGTCGATGCGAGGCGCGTCGCCGACACCGATGCCACCGTCCTGATCACCGGCGAGAGCGGCACGGGCAAGGGCCTGCTGGCACAGACGATCCACCAGGTGAGCCGACGCCGGGCGAAGCCGTTCGTCATCGTCGACTGCGGTGCGATTCCCGCGAACCTGATCGAGAGCGAACTGTTCGGGTACGAGCGCGGCGCGTTCACGGGCGCGGTGACGCGGAATCCCGGCCGCATCGTGCAGGCCGACGGCGGCACGCTGCTCCTCGACGAGGTGGGCGAGATTCCCCTCGAGGTACAGGCCAAGCTGCTGCGTTTCGTCGAGGACCACACGCTGACCAGCGTCGGGTCGCACCAGGTGCGCCGCGTCGACGTGCGGGTGCTGGCGGCCACCAATCGCGACCTGCTCCGCGAGGTCGAGGCCGGCCGGTTCCGACTCGACCTGTTCCATCGGCTCAGCGTGGTGCCGCTCGAGCTTCCGGCACTGCGCGACCGCGACGACGACGTGCTGATGCTGGCCAAGCATTTCCTGGCGGGCTTCGCGACCAAGTACCAGAAGCCCGTGCACCAGTTGTCGCGCGAACTCGAAGTCGTGATGCAGGCGTACCGTTGGCCCGGCAACGTGCGCGAGCTGCAGAACCGCCTGCTGCGCGCGGTGCTGCTGGCCGACGGCGATACCCTGACGCCACTGCACATGCCGCTGCACCTCGAGGGCGCGATCGCGCCGGCGGCCGAGGCACCGGCATCTGCGGCATCACCCGTCTGGGCATCGGCGCCGCCGCTCATGGTGGCGTCGAGCGCCTCGAGCCACTCCGTGCCCACGGGCACGTCGGCCCGCTCGCACACGCAGGGCCCGCTGCCGCTGCACGTGCACGGCGGGTTGCCGCTCGCCGATGCGCTGTCGCTGGCCGTGGATGCGGTCGCCGATGCGCCCGCGCGCGCCCGGCCACCACTCGGCCGCTGGCTGGCCGACGACATCGTGCTGGTGGCGATGGCCGAGAGCGATGGCGTGGCGCGACGTGCGGCCACCCTGATCGGGCTTCCAGAGACGACGTTCTCGCGGCGCCTCGAACGTGCGCGGCGCGACGCCGGGTTGAGTGCGCGTCCGTCGTACTGGACGACAGTGGCGTCGGCAATCGTGCACGCCGTGAGGCAGCAGCGGGAGCCGGCGATGACCACGCACCTGCTCGACATCGCCGAAGCCTCGTTGATCGCGGCGATCGAACGCCGTTTCCCAGGCGACACGCGTGCGGGCGCCGTCCTGCTCGGCACGTCGACGATCACCTACCGTCGCCGTACCACGCCGCAGCCGCTCGCGTCGTAGCGCCGGCGGGCCTCTCTCGCCAGGGTCGCGGTTGCCGCGTGCGCATCGGGGCGTACCCCGTTTCCTGCGTGCCGTACCCCGAAAATTCAACAACACGAACGGCGTGGCGCACCCCGAAAATATGGGGAATCCTCCGAAAAGGTGCGGATCGCCGACCGCGCGATCGCGACCGCACACGGACGAGACTCCCTCCAACACGTTCATTCGAGGCGGGTTGTGCTGTTGCTGACCCTGTCGATCCTCGATCTGGCGCGCAGGTTGCGATCAGAAGGGTCCGACATGCACGGCATCCCTGGAGCACTCATGACGACCCCCTCTCCCTCGCCCCGGTCCTCGTTCTGGCGCTCGACCCTGGCTGGCCTGCTGGCCCTCGGCGTCGCGGCCCTAGGCATCGCGGGGCAGGCAACCGCGCAGCCGGCCTCGAAGCACGCGTCGAAGTTCGACCGGTCGCTGCGCGAGCGCGAGAAGGCGACCGACGACGCGACGCCGCTCAAGGTGATCGTGACGCTGAAGCCTGGTGCCAAGCGCGGCCTGGTGCGGGCGCTCAAGGCCAATGGCGCCAGGGTCAGCGACGATTTCTCGATCATCGAGTCGTTTGCGGGTGACCTGCCGGCCGGCCTGCTTCGGGCGCTCGAGAAGCACCCCGACGTGCTGACGATCTCGACCGACGCGGTCGTGCGGACGTCGGCGGTGGCGACCAGTGTGAGTGGCAACGCGGCGGGCAGCGCCTACACCCTGCGCCGCACGCTCGGGCTGCAGGCAGACGGCACCGCGGTCACCAGGACCTTCCAGCAGGGCGTCAACGGCTACACCTCGACCGTCGATGGCGGCCTCGAGAGCGTGTTCCCGTCGACCAGCTATGCCACGGCGACGGAGTTCTACAACTACGCGCCGCCGACACCCGCCGGCATGCTGGTGCGGTTCGACAACATCATCGGCACGGCCACCGGCCAGATCCCGCGGGGATCAACCATCACGTCGGTGTCGCTCCGCCTCTACCAGGCCTGGACGGGGCCGGTGCTGGCGAGCGCCTCGTTGTATCGGATGGGCGCGTCGTGGAGCGCGTCGTCGACGTGGAACTCGATGACGACGTCTGGTGCGGGCGTGCAGTTCGACAACGTCGAAGTCAGCGCGGCGGCCGACGCCTCGATCGCGAACCTCGCCCAGGCCGGGTATCGCACGTTCAGCGACGCGGGCCTGCGCGCGACGATGCAGTCGTGGGTCGATGGCGGCACCAACAACGGCTGGCTGCTGTGGATGCAGCACTACAACGACTTCGAATCGTGGTCGGTCAGCACGTCCGAGAGCCTCGTGTCGTCGTACCGCCCGATGTTGACGGTGACGTACAAGCCGCCGGTCGAGACGACGTCGCTGACCGGGAACGGCGTCACGGTTGCCGTGATCGACTCCGGCCTGCTGCAGGATGGCGGCCTCGCGACGCGCATCAAGACCACGCGCGATTTCACGGGCGGTGCAAAGAACCCCGCCGCGGCGAACGCGCTCGACCCGTACGGGCACGGGACGCACATCGGCGGCCTCATCGGCGGCGACCAGGCCGAGGCCAGGGGCGTGGCGCCCGGCGTGAAGTTCGTGTCGCTGCGGGCGCTCGCCAGTGACGGCTCCGGGACCACCAGCAACGTCATCCGCGCCATCGAGTGGGCCGTCGCCAACCGCGCGGCCTACGGCATCGACGTGATCAGCCTCTCGCTCGGCCATCCGATTCTCGAACCGGCCGCAACCGACCCACTCGTGCAGGCCGTCGAATCCGCGTCGCGGGCCGGCGTGACCGTGGTCGTGTCTGCGGGCAACATCGGCTACAACCCCGAAACGCAGGCGCCCGGGTACGGCGGCATCACGTCGCCGGGCAACGCACCGTCGGCGATCACGGTTGGCAGCGTGCGGACGCAGGGCACGACCACGCGTGTCGACGACACCGTCGCCGAGTACAGCTCACGCGGCCCGACGTGGTACGACGGCTACGTCAAGCCCGACGTCGTGGCGCCAGGCCACCGCCTGCTCGGGCCGGCGCTCTCGACCCAGGCGCTCTACTCGACCTACCCCGCGCTGCGCGGACCGACCGTCGGCAATCGCAGCTACATGTATCTCTCGGGCACCAGCATGGCGACGGGCGTCGTGAGCGGCACCGTGGCCCTGATGATCGAGGCGTCGCGGTCGATGTTTGGCGTCACGCCCGGTCCAAACGCCCTCAAGGCGATGCTGCAGCACAGCGCGATTCCGATCGGCGACGCGCCGGGTATGGCGTACGACGTGCTCACGCAGGGTGCCGGCAGCCTCAACGCCGCGGGCGCGGCGGCCCTGGCCGCGGCAATCGACACGCGGATGCCGCTCGGGTCGAACTGGCTGACGACGAATGTCATCGAGTCGTCGGTCGTCGACGGCCAGACGATTGCCTGGGGCCAGAACATCGTGTGGGGCGACAACATCGTCTGGGGCGATGCGATCTACACGAACAAGACGTCGTGGGCGTCGAACATCGTCTGGGGCGACAACATCGTGTGGGGTGACAGCCTGCGCACGCTGACGAGCGCCTCGAACATCGTGTGGGGCGACAACATCGTGTGGGGCGACAACATCGTGTGGGGTGACAACATCGTCTGGGGCGACAACATCGTCTGGGGCGACAGCATCGCCAACACGTTTGGCACGTCACTCGGCGTGCTCACGGTCCAGCAGTAGTCACCGTCGACCAGGACGATGCGCATGCCTACCCGAACCACGCGTCCCATGGTGCGTCTGACCACTGCCACGCTCGAGCGCCTGATCTG